>CAYJHI010000019.1:0-3476 GCA_964370085.1 uncultured Muribaculaceae bacterium
TTTTTATTTTGTCACTATAAAGTCACTTTGTTTTGCTATACTAATAACAGGAGGAAGAAATATGGAAATATTAAGAGTAGAAAATTTAGTTAAAGAATATAAGAGTGGAGATAGTATTATTAGAGCTGTTAATGATACGTCATTTACAATAAATAAAGGTGAATTCGTGGCAATTGTAGGTGCTTCAGGTTCTGGTAAATCGACACTTCTTCATTTATTAGGTGGAGTAGATAAACCTACTAGTGGAAAGGTTTTTATTGATGGAACAGATATTTTCTCTTTAAATAAAGAAAAATTAGCAATTTTTAGAAGAAGACAAATTGGTTTAATCTATCAGTTTTATAACTTGATTCCAGTATTAACAGTACTAGAAAATATTACATTACCAAGTGATTTAGATAATAATAAAATTGATAATGATAAATTAAGTGAAATGGTTAATACATTAGGTCTTGTTAAAAGAATTAAGCACTTACCAAATGAACTGTCTGGTGGAGAACAACAAAGAGTTTCGATTGGGAGAGCACTTGTTAATAATCCTGCAATTGTACTTGCAGATGAGCCGACTGGTAACTTAGATTCGCATAATTCAGAAGAAATAATATCTCTTTTAAAGCTATCTAATCAAAAATATAAACAAACTATTGTTATGATTACACATGATTTAGAAATTGCTAAGAGTGCTGACCGTATTATTACTATTGAAGATGGTAAGATAGTAAAGGATGAGAAAAAATATGAAGATTCTTAATAAATTTACATTTAAAAATTTAAGGTTAAATAAGCAACGATCTATTGTTACGATAATTGGAATTTTATTATCTTGTGCTTTGATAACAGCAGTTATGACTATGTATACATCTTTTAGGGAAACTATGTTGTATTCTTCAGTAGTAAATTATGGAGAAAATCATACTGTTTTATATGACGTTAGTAAAGAAGACTATTCTATTATTGATAAGTATAATGGGGTTAAAAACACTTATTATACTTCAAAGTTAGGATATATGAGTTATGATGGTGAATACAATATAGTTATTGGTCTTAATAGTGAGAGTATTATTGATTTTAGTAACTTTATTCAAGAAGGAAGAGTGCCTAATAATGATAAAGAATTAGTGATTTCTGATTATCAAGCGAATAAATATGAATTATCAATAGGTGATAAAATTACTACTGATATTGGTGAACTTTATATTGATACTGAGGATGGTTTGATGAAAGTTGATGATTATCTATATGGGTATGAATTTGTCTTTGAAAAAGATTTTGGGACTACTTATGAAATTGTAGGTATAAGTGATAATTATACATATTTTGATCACGGTTATAATACTAATATGTTTACTTATAGTGAAGAATTTTCAGAAGAAAATGAATTGTTTATATTATATGATGATGCTAGTCAGTATTTAGATTTAACAGTTGAAATTAACGATATTAAATATGAAAATGATATGCCTATTAGCAGTAAATATGAATATCATTATAATTCTGAATATTTGATATGGCTTGGTGTTTATGGGGATAACGAAACTAATTCAAGTTTATATATAGTACTTGCTATTGTTGCATTGATAATAGTTGGAACTTCTGTGTTTTGTATTAGAAATTCATTTGCTATCTCAGTAACAGAAAAAATTAGAATGTATGGAATGTTGTCTAGTGTAGGCGCTACTCCTAAACAAATAAAGAGAACTGTTTATAGTGAAGGTTTATACTTAGGAATTATTGCAATACCAATAGGAATCTTACTAGGTATTGGTGTTAGTGCATTATTACTGCAACTTGTTGATTTGTTTTTAGGAGACGTAAGTGAAATAAACTTTATTTTCTCTGTATCAATTTGGGCGATTATAATTAGTGCGTTGCTGGCTATTATTACAATTTTCTTTTCAACTTTTACAAGTGCTAGAAGAGCTAGTAAGATTACAGAAATAGTTGCTATTAAAAATCAAAATGAGATTAAAATCAAGAAGAAAAAGAAAGTGCCATTTTTATTTAGAAAATTATTTAAAGTAGGTGGGATATTTGCCTATAAAAATATGTATAGAAATAAGAGTAAATTTAGAACTACTATTATATCGTTAATAGTATCTATTGCAACATTTGTATCATTATCATATTATATGAATATTGGTTTTTCTGCTGCTAGTTCTATATATGGGGAAGCTAATTATAATATTTCTTTTAGACTTGATAATGGTTGGGAAATTGAACCTAGTGCAACAATTGAAATATATAATGATATTATTGAATTAGATAATGTTAATAGGTATGATTATAGTCAACTGATAACTGGGTTTGCTGATTTTAAATATATTAATAGTGAGGTTGTTGATCTGTTTTCTGGTGCATCTTTGTATATGAATATTGTTTTGATTTCTGATGTTGAATACACAAGGTTACTTGTTAAAAATGATTTAAGAAAAGAAGATGTTAAGAATAAAGCTATTGTTGTAGATGCTGTTGTTGATACTAGTGATGGAAAAGAGAGTGATATTTTAAAAGATGATCTTAGTGAAATAGAAATTTCTTTAAATGGTACTGATACTATGAGTTTTGATTTACTTTATTTAGATAATATTGATATTATGAGTAGGGATGGTGTTTGGTATAGTTCGCCGACATTAGTTTTATCTAGAGAGTATTATAGTGAGTTATTTGAAGAAGCTTTTCCTAGTACTTTGTATGTTGATTCAACTGATCCTTATCAATTGCATATTGATGTTGATAATTATGCTGAAGCAAATAGTAGAACGTTTGATATTTATAATATTGAAGAGATGAATCGTATTCAAAATAATATATTATTATTAATTTCTATTTTCTTATATGGTTTTATTGCTGTTATAATTTTAATTGGACTAACTAATGTTTTTAATACTATTACTACTAATATGATGTTAAGAAGTAGAGAGTTTGCAATACTAAAATCTATTGGTGTTTCTAATAAGGAACTTAAGAATATGATTCGATTAGAAAGTTTATTGTATGGACTTAAATCATTATTTTGGGGATTAGGGATTGGAATAGGACTTGCTTATCTCGTTTTCTACATTCTTAATAGAACTCCTGATATTTCGTTAATTGATAGTTTTGAATTACCAATTACTGCAATTGTTATTTCAATTATATTTATATTTTTAATTATATATTTAATTATGAGATTGTCTTTAGCAAAAATAAATAAACAAAATATAATTGAAACTATAAAGAATGAAAATATTTAAGAAACCATTTTGGTTTCTTTTGTTGTATAATAAGGAAGAGGTGTCTAATGAAGAAAATATTATTAGTTGAAGATAATCAATTTATTATTAAGGGTCTTAAATATTTATTAGAAAAACATTATTTACTTGATGTTGTATCTTCTAAAAAGACTGCTTTAGAAAGAGTTAATAATATATATGATTTAGTTATACTTGATATTGGACTTCCTGATGGTAATGGATTTGAAGTAGGAGAAGTGTTTA
>CAYJHI010000019.1:3576-21006 GCA_964370085.1 uncultured Muribaculaceae bacterium
ATACTTGATATTGGACTTCCTGATGGTAATGGATTTGAAGTAGGAGAAGTGTTTAGTAATAAACCTATTTTGTTTTTAACTGCAAATGATTTAGAAGAAGATGTAGTTAGGGGATTATCAATTGGAGAAGATTATATTACTAAGCCTTTTCGTAATGCAGAGTTATTAGTTAGAATTGAGAAGATACTAAAAAGAAATGAGAAAGATATATTGTATTTTAAAGATTTATCTATTGATAAGAATAAAGGGTTAGTTTATATAAATAGTAATGTTATAGATTTTACTCCTCTTGAATATAACATAGTCTTATATTTATTTTCTAATGTTGATAAAATTGTAACTAGAGATAAAATACTTAGTATTATTTGGGATGATAATAATAAGTTTGTTAATGATAATACTTTGTCTGTTTATATTAAGAGAATTAGAGAAAAACTTGATGGTAAATATATTAAAACAATTAAGGGTATAGGATATATGGTGGTTACAGATGAAGTTGTTTAAAAATATATGTATTGTTGTTATTACTTTTTTAGTTGTGAATATAATAGTTTTATTAATTACTAATATTAATTATAATAATCAAGTTAAAAGTAATAATATAGTCATTTTTAATATACTTAATGCTAGTTTAGAACAAAGTTTAACAGTAGATGAAGTGTTTTTGTTACTTGATGAAGATAGTGATGATAATCTTTTAGAAGAGTATGGTTATTCAACTGAAGATCTATTTATTAGTAAATCTATGGAAGAAACATATTACATGAATATATTATTAAATTTGATAATAACAAATATAGTATTAATTATTATTTTTAGTATTATATATATTTATTTATATAAACAAAAGAAGTCTTATTTACAAATAATTGAATACTTAAATAACTTAGAAAAATGTGATTATAAACTTGATTTAATTGATAATAAAGATAACGATTTATCAATGCTTAAGAATGAACTTTATAAAATCACTGTTATGTTAAAAGAGTATAACTTAAAATATAGTAATGATAAGAAGTTTCTTAAAGATAATATGATGAATATATCACATCAATTAAAGACTCCTATAACTAGTATTTCTATTATGCTTGATAATATTATTGATGATAAAGATATGAATGATTCTGTTAGATTGGAGTTTCTTAAAGATATAAAAGAACAAATAATTAATATGGAGTTTTTAGTACTTGGTTTATTAAAACTTTCTAAATTTGATGCTGGGGTAGTTGAATTTTCTAAAGAAGAGGTTTTTGTTTTTGATTTACTTGGGTCTTCCGTTGATAAAGTTAATTCTATTGCTAAGGACAAGAAGATTGATATTATTATTAAGGGACATAAGAAAGTGAAAGTTAAATGTGATATTAAGTGGCAAGAAGAGGCTATTTCTAATATAATTAAAAATGGTATTGAACATAGTGAAATAAATAGTAAAATTGATATTAGTTATAGTGATAATAATTTTTATACTTCAATTATTATAAGGGATTATGGTAGCGGAATAGATGAAGATAAAATAAATAAAATATTCAATCGTTTTTATAAAGATGAAAATAGTGATAGTAGTAATATAGGTATTGGTCTTAATTTAGCTAAAACTATTATAAATAGAGATAATGGTACTATTGAAGTGGAATCGGGTGTTGGTAAAGGAACCAAATTTACCATTAAATATTTTAAATAATAATAATTGCATTTGTCTTAATATTTACTAAGACTTTTTATGTGATAAAAAATAGATTGTCGCTTCTTGTCTAATTATGTTATAATTTATTATAGTAGGAGGACTGTGATGATAGATAGACTTAAACAAATTCCTAAAATGTATTTAATAACTGGGATAATTATAATTCTTGGTATTTTTACGTTCTTTGCAGCTCCAACTTTTTCAAGATTAATAGGTGGGATTTTTAATGATACATTAGAAGAATGGAAAGGTGACATTGCTGGTAGTTATGCAGGTGGTAGTGGAGTAGAAAGTGATCCATATTTGATTAGTAGGCCTAATGAACTGGCTTATTTTGCTAAAATGTTAGAGACTACTGATTATAGTGATGTTTATTTTAAATTGACTAATGATTTGATTATGAACAAGGGAATATTCTCTTATGAAAATAATATGGTTATATATAATTATAATGATTCACAATATTATTTAGAGCCTTATACTAATAATCTTTATAGTGATGCTATTTTTAGTGATTTAGAAGATATTCCAATGTATGATTTTGATACTATTACTAATTTTAAAGGTCATTTAGATGGTGATTTCTTTTCTATATATGGATTATATATTACAGAGAAAGATAGTGATAATTTAGGACTTTTTGATAACTTAGAAGGTACAGTGGAGAATATATTTATTGAGCATTCTTTAGTATATGGATCTAATAGTGTATCTGGGTTGGCGGTTAATGTTAATAATAGTGAAATTAATAATGTTTATGTATCAGGATTAACTATTAGTAATAGTGAAGATGTTAAAAGTGAAGTTATTGCTATACAAGATGTTGAATATCAAACTGATGAGTTAGTTTTTAAAATAGAACTTAATAATGATTCTTTAAATAATAAGAATATTGTTTCTACTAAGTTAAGTGGTAACTATAGTTTACTTAATGAGGAAGAGATTGATCTAGAAATAAATAATAGGGAACTTACTTTAGGGGATTTTGAAATTGAACTTGATAATGATTTATCTAATGGAATAGTAGTTGCTAATGTTACTGTTAAAGAAGATGTTGTTGAAGATATTGATTTAGAAGTAGTTTTAAATACAATTAAGCTTAGTAATTTACAGTTACATATTAATTATACTGATACTATTAGTAGTGGTATTAGTAGTACTGTTACTAATAGTAATTTAACTAATGTTGTTAGTATGATGGATATATATGGGGCGAATGGTGTTGGTTTTGTTGATGAAGTTGTTGGTAATACATCAATCATTAATTCATATAATCAGGGTAATGTTTATACTGAGGCTACTTCTATTGGTTTTGTTAATAAAGTAGTGGGTAGTAGTGAACTTACGCTTACTAATGTTTATAATAGTGGTAAATTATTAGGTGTTAAAAATATAGGTATATTGAATAGTTCTGATAGAGATAGTATTATTAATGTTACTAATAGTTTTAATGCAAGTGATGGGGAATTTTTTGGTAATATTAATAGTGGTTTTGTTAATATTGATAATGCATATAATTATTATTTAACAGATGATGTTTTTGATGTGAATGTTATTAAAAACTATGATACTTTCTTTACTGAAGAGTTTCTTAATATGTTAGAGTTTAAAGAATTTGATGAATCTTTAGACACGGTATGGACTTATAATAGTCAGGATTTTCCTACTCTTTATTACTTAAATCAACTTAATTTAATAGAAGTTAATGTTACTGGTAATAGCTTTATTAATTATGATGATACTGCTGTTAATACTTATTATAAAGAAGAAATATCAGTTATAGTATCTAATGATGCTCCTGTATATAATTTAGCGAATGTAGAGTATTATATTGATTATGGTACAGAGATTTTAGATAAGGATTTACTTCTTAATGTTAATTGGGTTAATTATGATGGTCCTTTATCTTTAACTGAAGAGGGTAAACATATCGTTTATATTAAATTAACTGATTATAATAATTATAGTCGTATTATTAATACGGGTGTTTTAAATATTGATATGACTAGTCCTAGTGCAGAGATAGTTTTAAATGATAATGTTTGGTCTAGTTATACTAATGATGATAGTAGAGTGGCGATTAATGATAATCAACCTGTTATAGTTAATACTAGTGATAATTCTTCTGGTGTTAAATCGATAGATTATATTGTATCTGATACTAAACTTAGTGAAGATGAACTTAATAATGTTTCTTGGCAACCTTATGATAATGGAATTAATCTTGATCCTGAGGGAGAAAAAATTGTTTATGCTAGAGTAATGGATAATAGTAATAATATTACTTTGTTAGGAACTTCTTTATTATCTTTTGATGGATATAGTTTGAATGCTTTTACAGTTGGCCGTACTGGATATGTTCCTAGTGGTTTGGCAATAAATATTTCTGATAAGTCATCTGTTTTTATGAATTTTACTTATCAATCTTCTAATATTACTTTAACTGATTTTAATCATGTTGTTACTTCTAGTAGTAGTTTACCTGTAGGTACTAAGTTATTGTTACATGATAAAGTTAACGATAAATATTATGATTATGTTGTTAATGATATGGATGTTGGTTATAACACTTATAACTTTACTACTTTTAAAGAACTTGGTAGTTTGAGTAAATTTTATACTGCCAGTAATTACGTTGATAATGGTCAAATAGTAGAAAATTTTGATTTATTAGTGGACTTTAGTGATGCGAATATTACTAGTAATATTAATAACTTAAGTATTACTTTAGGGGTGGTTGATTCTAGTAATACATTTATTAGAAGTACTTTAGTAGAGACAATAAAGGTCTTTAATATTTATGATAATAGTGATGCGGTTGTTAATTTATCTTCATCTTTAACAAATGTTGATATTAAATATAATTCTGATAATATTATACCAATTGGAATTACAAGTGATATATTATATTTAGGTGATTCTATTATAGATAGTACTTTAGAACAAAAGGATTTAGTGTTAAAACTAGAAATATTAGATAGTAGTAATAGTCTTGTTAATCCTAATGATATTAAGTCATTTCATTTAGAGGTGGATGGTGTTGAGTATTATGCTGATAATAAGGGGATATTTACTTTAGACTTTGATACTGGTTTAGTAGCACTTGATAAAGATATTAATTTAGTTATTGGTAAGTCTGATTCTTTCTTAAGTGAGGGTAATTATAATATTTCGATTACTTCTTATGCTTCATTTAATAATTCTCAAACGGGTAATTATAAAACAATTATGTTGCCTTTAGTAGTAGGTAATAATGAAATGGAAAGTAATTATAACTTTAGTGTTGATGTGATAGGTAGTAATGTTATTAATAGAGATGATACTACTCATGATTTAGTGTTTAATACTACTTTAATTGGAGTGGATAATCCTAGTATTAAGGTTTCTTTATATACTAAGGCTTCTTTGAGTCCTATTGATCAAACTTATAGTCTTGTTGATATAAATGATTATTTAGTTACTCCTATTACAGGAACTTTAAGCAATGACTTTAGTTTATCGTTTGATACTTCTAAATTAGTACCTAATGGTTATCGTATAGTTATTGAGGCTTATGATGGTACTACTTTGATTGATTCTATAAATAAGAATATTGTTGTTAAGTAAGGAGGTTTTATGAAAAAGAAGTTAATTTTGATTGCTATACTGGCATGTTTAGCAGTTGTTAGTGTAGGTGTTACTTATTCTTATTATTCTTCTAGTGGTAATGCTTCAGGAGAACTTGCTTTTGCAACTTTTATCTTTGAAGAAGAAGAAACTTCTTTAATAGATATTCCTTTAACTAATCTAGTACCAGGTAGTAGAGTTAGTCATGATTTTTCTGTTACTAATGAAGTTGGTGGTAAGATAAGTGATGTTGTTTTAGAGTATACAATTACTATTAAAACACAACTTTTAATGCCTCTTACTTATGAACTTAGAGATGTTACTGGTACGGAGAATTTACTTCTTACTTGTGATAGTTCTAGTAGTCGTGATTCTGAGAATATAGTTGTGTGTAAAACAGAAGTTATTGAAATGGGAAATGAAAATGTCGAAGTTAAGAATTATCGTTTAGATGTTATTTTTCCTAGTACTTATACTAATCCGATCTATGCTGGGTTAGTTGATTATGTTGATATAGAAATAGATAGTTTCCAAAAAACTAGTTAAACAACCTTTGGGTTGTTTTCTTTTATAAATTATGAGATAGTAATTAAAAATACTTTAAGAGGTGATACTATGTCAAAATTATCTAATGCTTTAACATTATTAATGTTACTTAGTACTGGACGTAAGTATAGTATTAAGGAATTATCTTTAAAACTTGAAGTATCTGAAAGAATGATTAGAGTTTATAAAGAAGATTTAGAGAAATCTGGTATTTATATAGATAGTATTATGGGTCCTTATGGTGGTTATGTATTAAATCAATCTATCAGGGTACCTGTTAGAAAGTTTAAAAAGAAGGATGCTTTTTTATTAAATAAGTATATATCTTTAGAAAAGGATATTTCTTTAAAGAATGAATTAATATCTTTACAAGATAAAATTAGAGGTGTTTATATAGGAAGTAAGAATGAAGATAGGGAACTTAATTTAACTGATGAGATTGGTAAGAAGTTTAATGTTTTGACTAGGGCGATTAAAGAGAAAAGAAAAGTTTTACTACTTTATTATTCTTATGGTAAGGGTGAGGTTAAGAGAATTATTAATCCAGTAGATATGTTTTTATATCAAGATGGATGGTATTGTGCTGCTTATTGTGAACTTAGAGGGGATGTAAGACATTTTGAACTTAAGAGAATTGTTAATTATGAATTATTAGATGAATACTATGAGTAGACCAAATATTACCTCGATAAGTGTTATATTACTTATGGAGGTTTTTATATGGAAAAGATGTTTGATAATTTTGGATTGTTAGAAGAAAGAGTTTTGAATTCTTTAGAACTTAGTGATTTAGAGAAAATTAGATATGACCTTAGTAAAATAGGGGATCCTATTCTTACTTGTGGGGTTGGAGGTTCTAGTGTAGTAAGTAAGATGAGTTCTAAAATTATTAGTAAAAAGAATAAGATTATTGCGACTGATGTTGAGTTTAGAGACTTTAATTACGATGGTTTTTATGGATATAAGAATGTTTTAGTTAGTAGTTATGGTGGCTTAAATCATGGTGTAGATGTTGCTTTTAATAATGATTTGAATAAATATTTGTTGTCTTCTAGAAAAAGAGAGGGAGTTTGTTCTTTATTATATAAAGATGGTTTAGATATAGAGAGAAGTTTTATATCGTTAGGTGCTACTATAGTACCTGTTTCTATACTTATGAATTATTATTTAGATGGAAATAATAGTATTATTGAAGATTTAATTACAAGGGATATTCCTGGTATAAATATATTTGATAGTTACTATGAAAATTTATTTGAGATTTTTTCTGGATATGATACTAGTGTGAGTGCTCGATATTTAGAGTCAACAATAGTGGAAGCTGGTTTGGGAGTAGGTGTAGTACATGATAAATATGCTTATTGTCATGGTAGGTCTACGATGGGTAAAAACTATGATAGTACGGTGATTTATTTAGATAGTGGGAAAGAGTTAGATGAGTTGTTAATAGAGAAATTATGTGAATATCATGAGCGTATTTTTGTACTTAGGTCAACTTATGAAGACGATATTGTAAAAGACTATGATTTGTTGTTACAATCAATGTATTTAACTAGGGATATTGCTAGTTTTAAAAAAGTAGATTTATCTTCTGTTGACTATTCTCCTGTTGTTAAAAAGGTTTATCGTTTTAATGGAGAAATGTAGTTTGACTTTTTTTGTTATTCCTAGTATATTTATAGTATAAGAATAAAGGAGATTATGATGAAGAAAAGTAAATTTATTTTGGCAGGAATCTGTGGGTTATTATTAGTTACTGGTTGTGAAGAAGTTAATAAAGAGAAATTAGTTTGTACTTTAGAACAAGATGTTGATGGTATGATGACTAATACTGAATATGTAGTAGAATTTGATGAGTCAGGGAACAATGCTTTAAAGGCTATTAATACAGTATCAACTGATTATAAAGATAATGATAGAGCGACTACTTTTACAACTGTAATTGAAGCGATTTGTGAGGAGTATAATACATCTACTTCAATTGAGTGTGTTTCTAGTGTTAGTGGTACTGTTGTTAGTTATACAATGACTCTTGATTTAACGGGTGCTTCTGAAAATGATTTGATTGAGTTTGGAGCATTTACTACAGGATATGATGATACTAAGAAAACAATGGAAGATTTAACTTATACATGTGAATAGAGAAGCAATTCTCTTTTTTTAGGAGGAAATATGAAAAGAAGAAGTTCAAGAGGAATTATTTTTGATGGAGAAGAGTTTTTAATCTTTTATAGAAGAAGGGTAGATAGGATTTATTATGCTTTGCCAGGTGGTGGTATAGAAGAAGATGAGACTCCTAGTGAAACAGTTATTCGTGAATTAAAAGAAGAGTTTTGTGTGGATGTTGAAGTTTTAGGATATTTAGGTGAGAAGATTTTAGATAATTCACATGAATATTTTTATCGTTGCTCTATTATTGGTGGTATACCTACTTTAGGGGGAGAAGAGTTAGAACGTTTTAGTAAAGATAATTATTATGAAATAGTTAAGTTGAATATTAATGAGTTAAGTGGTCTTGATTTATTTCATAATGATATGATTAATAGAGCTTATAAAAAGGAGTATATAAATGAATGATTTAGAGAAAAGAGTGGAATTAATAGAGAATAGAAATAAGCGAGTTGAAGCTGATAAAGCATGGGAAACTAGTTGGTTAAGGAAAATATTAATTATTATATTTACTTATGCTTTTGCAGTTTTATATTTAAATGTAGCGGATAATACTAATCCTTGGTTTGGAGCAGTTGTGCCTTGTGTTGGTTTCTTTTTGTCAACTCAATCAATAAAAGTTATAAAGAAGATGTGGATAAAGAAGAAATATGGTATAATGTAGTTAGAATAGAGGTTTAAGATGGAAGAAGAATTAATTAAATTATCTAATGGTTTATATAAAAATAAATATTCAAACTATTTATATATGTTAGATATGCATTGTGATTATGTTACTGTTAAAAGTCCTGTTGATGGGAGTGAATTAAAAGCAACTGAACATAATAATGTATATCTTAGTAGTAATAATGAAGTTCAGTACTATGTACCTAATCAAGAAAAAGTTTTACCTCTTATTGATAAAGAAGGTAATAATTTAGAAGTTGTTATGACAAAGATGGTAGATGGTGAAGAGACTATTTCTATTCTTCGTAATGGGGAATTGAAAGAATATAAATTATATGATTTAGAAGAAGATTTATTAGAATTAGTTAAACCTAATGTAGAGGAAGAAGTTAAATTAGAAGCAGTAGATACTGATACTTTTGTTGATTTAGAAGGTGGAGAATATACTAATGTTGATGGTGAAATAATTGAGACTGTTAATAGTGAAGTTGCTTTAGAAAAAGAAGTTGAATTAGAAGAACCTGCTTTAGATAATAGTGATACTAATGATATTTCTCCTCAAATAGATGAGGTTAACTTTGAAACTTATAGAGGTTTATTGTCTACTCTAGATAAATCTAAAGTAGAAGGTAGTTCTATTGTATCAATGTTTACTTTGAATGATGAACAGTCTGTTTATAATCATAGAGTGGTACAAATACAAGATGGTATACCTAATGTTTTGATAGAAAAGAATTTTTCTAATGATGATAACTTTATGAATCATTTGTTGATTCCTGTAGTAGAAGAGTTTGCTACTAGTAATGAGATAGAACTTAATGAAATGGAAGCATCTAAAGAGAATGATTTATATAACTATCATGCAGGATCTCAGAGTAATAATGTATTGTCTATTAAGAATATTGATGAGTCCTTTGCAGCGGAATTAACTCATTCTGTTTCTTTAGTACAAAATAGTAATACAAATAATTATAAAACTTTATCTGATTATGAGGAGAGTGCTGGTAAACAATATGTTATAGTAGGTAATGAAGATGCTTTTAGTAACTCTTTATTTATGATTACTGTTGTTAGTACTTTATTAGTTATTTCTGTATTTATTGGAATGTTTTTAGCAAAATAACGAAAAGAATTGTAATTACAGTTCTTTTTATTGTATACTTTTAGAGGGTGAATGGTATGAATAAGGTCAGTTTGGTAGTTCCAAAATTAAAAGATTATTGGTATGAGGCTAAAGTGCTTAGTGATCCTTTAAGTATGAGTTATAACAGTGGTTGGGATGTATCTTATGAGGGTTATAACTATGATACTGGTTGTATAGATTTTCCTAAAGAGAAATGGAGAGAAGATTTTTTAAGGAGAAAGAAGCCTGATAAAAATTTCTTTTATATTTTAGATAAAGAGAGTAAACAGTTTGTTGGATATATATCTTATTATTATAGTATGGGTAGTAATCATTATAATTGTAGTTTAGTTATTGAATATAATCATCGTGGTAAGGGATATGCTAGAGAAGCTTTGATATTATTGTTTAAAAAGGCTAAGAGAAAAGGTATTAAGGCTTTGTATGATGATTTTGAGGAGAATAGAGAAGGTGTTAAACTTTTTAAGGAGTTAGGGTTTGTTGAAGTAAATAATTATATGTCAAAACGCTTTAAGAAAAACATAAAGATAATTGAGGTGAAGAAAGTATTATGAAAATAACTAAATTTAATCAATCTTGTCTTTTAATTGATACTAAGGGTGTTAGAATACTTGTTGATCCAGGTGGTTTTGGTTATAGTGAGGAAAGACTTGATGATTGGAGTAATGTTGATATTATTTTGGTAACTCATAAGCATGGTGATCACTGTAATGATAAGGCAATTAATTATATTATGAAAAGAGATGGGTCTTCTTTATATACAACTAGTGAGGTTAATAATACTTATTCTTTTAATGATTGTAATATTGTTAAAGAAGGTGATGTTATTAAGACTTGTGGTTTATCTATTGAGGTTGTTCATGCTAGTCATGGTTATTTAACGGGTATGAGGCAAAGAGATGCAGAAGTTATAGAAAACGTTGGTTTTATAATTGATGATGGTAATAAGAGGTTATATACTACTAGTGATTCTATTAACTTTTATAATGAATATAAGTGTGATATTTTATGTATGCCTTTTAATGGGAATGGTCTTACTTTTGGTCTTGTAGATGGAGTGGATTTTGCTAAAGAGATAAATCCTAGTTTGTTGTTACCAATTCATTTAGAACATCCTAATCCGGTTATGAATCCTAGTGAAGAAGATCTTAGTCATGCGTTAAATGAAAGTGGTTTAAATTATTTAATATTAAAATTGGAAGAAAGTATAGAGGTTTAAATGAAAAAAATATGTTTAGTAATACTAAGTACTCTGTTAATTGCAACAGGGTGTAATCAGGAAATAAAAGTGGAGGAAAATATGTTAAATATAAGTTATGATGCTTTAGGTAATGTTAGTGAAGTAAGTGGTTATGATACTACTAATCCTGTAGTAGCAATGCATATAGAAGGGTATGGAAGTGTTGTAATGGAGTTATATCCTGAAATAGCACCTAATACTGTTAATAACTTTATTTCGTTAGTAGAAAGTGGTTTTTATGATGATAATACTTTTCATCGTTTAATTGAAGGGTTTGTTTTACAAGGGGGAGATCCTGATGGGAATGGTACTGGTGGACCTGATTATTCTATTCCTGGGGAGTTTACATCTAATGGTTTTGAAAATAATTTAAAACATGAAATTGGTGTTTTATCAATGGCTAGAAGTATGGATCCTGATTCAGCAGGTAGTCAATTCTTTATTATGATAGGAGAAGCAAGTCACTTAGATGGAGAATATGCTGCTTTTGGTAAAGTAATAGATGGTATGGAAAATATTGAGAAAATTGTTGATAATGAAACGGTAGTAGATACTAATGGTACAATGGCTAATAATTTAACTCTTAAGAAAGCTATTGTTGACTTAAATGATTATGTACCTAGTGAAGTAGTTAAAACAGTTGAATAATAATTATTAAGGATAGTTCTTACTATTCTTTTTTTTGTGAAAATGTGGTATTATATTGTTACTAGGAGTTATTTATGAAAGTTTTATTGTATACAGAAAATGAGAAAGCCTTTTCTAAGAGTGGTCTTGGTAAAGCAATTAAGCATCAAATGAAAGCATTGTCTGAAGTTGGTATTGAATATACTAAGGATATTAAAGATGACTATGATATTATTCATTTGAATTGGTATGGTCCTAAATCTTATGCTATGGCTAAGAAGGCTAAGAAATTAGGTAAAAAAGTAGTGTATCATGCTCATTCGACAGAAGAGGATTTTAAAGATGGGTTTATCTTCTCTAAACAATTAGCACCTTTATTTAAGAAATGGCTAATTAAGTGTTATCAAATGGGTGATGTTATTATTACTCCAACACCTTATTCTAAAAGATTATTAGAAAACTATGGTATTGAAAAAGAAATATTTGCAGTTAGTAATGGGATTGAACTTGATCTATTTAAAAAAGATAAGAAAGCAGGTAAGGTATTTAGAGATGCTTATAATATTTCTAAAGATGATAAAGTTATTATTGGAATAGGTTTATATATAGAGAGAAAAGGTATTGTTGATTTTGTGGAACTTGCTAAGAGATTACCTGAATATAAATTTATTTGGTTTGGTCATAGTCCTTTAGCTGCTGCTACTTCACCAGTTAGAAAAGCAGTTAATACAAAACTTGATAATTTAGTGTTTGCAGGTTATGTAGAACAACAAATGATTAAGAACGCAATGAATGGTTGTGATTTATACTTATTTCCAACATTAGAAGAAACTGAAGGTATTCCTATTATAGAAGCATGTGCTTGTAAAACTCCTGCTTTGATTAGAGATATTCCTATCTTTGATGAGTGGTTAGAAGATGGTGTTAATGTTTATAAAGCTAAAGATGTTAATGAATTTGAAACTAAAATAAAAGATATACTTACTTCTAAGTTACCTTATATAGGAGATAAAGGTTATAAAGTGGCAGAAGATAGAGATATTAAAAAAGTAGGTTTAATGTTAAAAGATATATATGAACAAGTATTAGATAAAGAAGAAATCGGAAATAAATAATTCCGATTTTTTTAGTTTAAGTTATTAACAGCTGATTCTATTAAAACAGTTAATTCTTTGTTATTAATAGTTAAGTTTTTTTCTTTTAATAATTCTATTACTTTTTCTTTAGCAAGATTAAACTTTTGTGTGTTTTCAATAGTTAGATCTTTAGTAATCTGTTCAACATATTTAACGGTGTTTAATATAATGTCTTGTATAATTTGATTATCTGTTATTTTAGTTATATTCTTTTTAATTAGACTAGTAACATAAGTTATTAATACTATACCTAATATAGTAATTATAGTAGGTAAGTAATTTAATAAATCTTCCATATACACCTCCTGATATAATTAATGTTCTTTTTTTAATATTAATCATTATAAAAGATAGAGAAATGAGTAAACTATTAAGGGTGATTTAATGAAAAGGATTGTTATTAGTGTAATAGGAATATTTCTTATTAGTTTTTTATTTCATAGTATATATGATTTGTTTCCTAATTTCTTTACTAGTTTATTATTTCCTGTTAATGAGAGTGTTTGGGAACATAATAAGATGATTTTTTTATCTTATATAACTTGGATGTTTGTTTTATTAATATTTTATAATAAGAGAAAGTTAAATGTAATATGGTCAACTTTAATAGGTGGTGTTTTGTGTATTATACTTATGAATATAATATTTACTCCTATATACTTATATGTTTTTAAAACAGAACATAATTTTATATTTACAATGATAGTGTATCTTATATCTATAATAGGGTCTTTAATAGTAGTTAATTATTTGTTAAAACAAAAATATAATTATAATAAAGAGAGATTAGGTGTTGTTTTTATAATTATAATATTTATTATATTTGGATATTTTACATATTATCCTATTACTAGTGAATTAATGTATGATTTTAATGAAAGGGGTTATGGTATTGTTAAATAATGTAAAATATAATTAAATTATTATTAATTTATAAATAAACTTGTTATAATCTAGTAGTGGGGTGTTTTTATGGATAAGAAATATAATGAACTTAAACAAAAACATGCGGACATATATAATTATTTAAGAGATGTTAAGTTAGATATTAATGAAAATAAGAGAAAATTAGAAGATAATTATAAGAAAGAGAATGAAATTTATAATATTGAACGATTAAAGGGGATATATAAAAAAGTATTTTGTAAAAGATTAGGTATTTCTAGTGTTATTATATTAGTGGGAGTGAGTTTGTTTTTTTCTTTGGATGATTTTGTATTACAGTTATTGTCTTTAGGTATTACTTCTAGTTATGGTGTAGTGACTTCATTGATAGATACAGTAGATTTTTTAAAAATTAGAAAAAAATTAAAAGAGCACGATGGTAGTAAGTTAGGTGAAGAAAGAAAAGTGCTGTTAGAAGAAAAAGAACAGCTTTCTTTAAGACAAGAATATCTTTGGAGTGAGAAAATAAGAGCTTTAGAAGAAGAGAAAATGTGGCGTAGTAAATTAGATAATTATATGATAAATAAGAAAGAAGTTAATAATATTATTGATATTAAAGATATTAATAAAGGTGTTACTTATAAGAAGGAGAAGTAGTATGGGAAAGAAAGTGTTTTATGTATTAGGTTTAGTATTAGCATTTATATTAGGTTATTTTGTTATAAATGCAATTGATAGTGGAAGTAGTTCTAGTAGTAGTGAAACTTATAATTTTGATGATAGTGCTCTTTATAGTAGTGTTTTAAATAATTTAGATATATTAGAGAGTAGAGTAGTTACATTAGAGTCTATGAATACTTCTAGATATGATGATGAGACTTTAGTTAAGTTTAAAGAGTATTTTAGAGGATATTATGATTATATTAAAGAGATGGAACTTGTTAATCATGAAGGAGAAGTTACTTATAAAACAGAAGAGTATGCGACTATTTTATTAGAACTTGCTACTCCTGATTATACGGCTTCTGGAAAGATTGATATTTATAGTACAGCGATTAATCATTTAGAGAATAAAGATGAATTAGTAGATATATATGCGAATAAGCAAGCTAGTTATTTGTTTTTAAATGATCCTGGGGCAGTTAGTATTTTATATAGTGAAGAAGTAATATATAATACTAAAGAGGAAGAGTTTCCTAGTCTTTATATGAATTATATACTTGGGTATTTGGATTTACAATTATTAGAAACAATCGAGTTGTTAAATATTATAATTAATTAATAAAGTTACATATTTTGTTAATACTATTTATGAGGTGGTATGATGAAGTATGTAATTTTTTCTTTGGTTGTATTAATAATGGGAATGATTATAATAGTAGAAGATAATAATAGAGAGGTTATTAGTGTTTTTAGTGAAGATAATGTTATAAAAAAAGATTATGTTATTGAATGTAGAAGTAGTTGTAATATATATCAAGTAGATGATAGTTTTAAGGATAGTTATTTGAGTGTTAAAGAGGTTTATCCTAGGAATAAGTTAAGTATTATAGATGAGGTAGTTAATAGGGAATTAGATAGTTTTTTATATACTAGTCCTTTAGAGATAACAGATAAGTATAAGAATATATTACTTAAGTATGGTTTATATGATGATTATGATAGGGTTGATATATATGGTGTTAGTATAGAGAAAGTGATTGTATATACTAGTAAATATGATTTAGATATTTTTTTGTTAGATAATAAGAATTATAAAATAAGTGAGTTATAATATGTTTTTTTTATAGTTGCTACAGTGTCGCAACTATTTGAATAATTAAAAATACTTGGTTTAAAAACTTAAGTATTTTTATTTTATTTAAGGCCTTTGTGTGATAAAATGTTATTATAAATATAAGGTAGGTGGCTTATGAAAAAGAAGATGAGAATATATAGTATGTTAGCGATATTAGGATTAATATTAGTAGTAAGTGGTACTAGTTATGCAGTATTAAGTTTAATATTAGAAGGTACTGTAGATAATGTATTAAGGTTAGGTAACTTATCATTAGTGTTAGATGAGAGTAATGTTATAACTTTAAGTAATGCTTTACCTATAAGTGATGAAGAAGGATTATTAAGTGATGCTTATTCTTTTAGTGTAGAAAATGATGGGACAATAGAATCTGGTTATAAGATATATTTAGATGATGATGTAATAGAGGTAGGAGAGAATAGAATACCTAGTTCTAATATTAGATATGAATTAAGAGTAGATGGAGCACAAGATACAATAGCTAATTTATCAGATGATTCAACTGAGTTATATGTTAGTAATATAGCACCAGGGGTAGTAGTTAATTTTGAACTTAGAATATGGGTGGATTATGATGTTACTAGTATACAACCTAATACAGTACATACGAGTAAGTTAAGAATAGAGGGAAGTCAAATACTAAATATTAAGCAACCTAATCCACCTGTGTTATCTGAAGATTTAATACCAGTTACATATGGTGTAAACGGTGAAGTATATAAAGCAGATGTTAATAGTGAATGGTATAATTATTTTGATAAAGAATGGGCGAATGCTGTTACTGTTAGTAGTGGAACGAAAGCAACTTATAATAGTGCTGCAGCAGGTACAGAAATATTAATGAATGATATAGAACAGATGGTAGTATGGATACCAAGATACAGTTATGATCCAGCAAGTATTGTGAGTGCTGATGAAGCGATTGATGTAGAGTTTGCAAATTTGAATGAAGAAGCACATCCGGCATTTTGTTGGGGTAATTATTGTCAAACAGATAGAAGTAATGCCGAGAATGTAGAAATGTCTGGAATATGGATAGGAAAGTTTGAAATAGCAAATAGAGCAGGAGAAGATGAGAATACACCTGATGTTAGTTATGTTGTTAAACCTAATCTTAATTCTGTTCATGATTCAAATATAAGCACAATGTACGATAAAATCAATGATATTTCTATTTCAAATGGTGATGTTCATATGATGAAAAATACAGAGTGGGGACTAGTAACATATTTTTCACAAAGTAAATATGGAGTATGTAATAGTGATGGGACTTGTACTTCTAAAGTTGCTAATAATGCCTATTATAATTCTAGTACATATGATATAACAACCGGATGTGGACCAGTAATGAGTGGTGATGTTGTTACAGATAATGCATCGGCAACAGTTTGTCCAGATAGTAGTAAATGGAATACAACGATTGGTCAAGAAGCAAGTACTACAAATAATATATATGGTATATATGATATGGCTGGTGGAAAATGGGAATATGTAATGGTAAATATGGAAGATGCAAGTGGTAATTTTTATCCATCATATTCAGGATTTAGTAGTGCACCAGAGAAAAAATATTATGATGAATATGAATATTCAGCAGATTACACAGATTATAGTCGAGGATTACAAGGAGATGTGACTAAAGAGTTAAATCCAGATAGTACTACTATGACAAACTGGAATGGAGATCATGCCTATTTCGTTGCTTCGTCTCATTCTTGGTTTATTCGCGGCGGGCTTTCCAGTGCTGCGACTTATGCTGGTGTGTTCAGCTTTAATAGGAATGCTGGTGTTGCTTATTCGTACCTTTCTGCCCGTTTGTCTTTGTTTGTTACTCCTTAGTTGAAGGCAGTGAACGAAGTGAACCTAACGCTTGAAGTAGAGAAAATATATAATAATAAATTTGTTGAGGTTTTTATATTTTTCTTTTCT
>CAYJHI010000020.1:0-20547 GCA_964370085.1 uncultured Muribaculaceae bacterium
GCACGATATTTAAATTTAGTATTCATATTATTTCCCTTCCTTATTAAAGAATTCACCAATTATGTAATGATAATTCAGTGCAAAGTAAATACTTATTCCTAGTAATATTTGACTAATTAGTTTTGTATATACATTAGGTATTAGTAATCCTACTATATAAATTATAATAGCCATAATAGTTCCTTTTAGTAATGTTATAAGTAAATCCTTTAACATTTTTTTATAGTTTATTTCTTTTCTTGTTTTTAATATTTGATAAAGCATTACCACAAACTCTGTTGATAAAGTTCCTATACACGCTCCATATGATCCATACATTTCTATAAAAATTAAATTTAAAATTAAATTAATTAGAGCGCCTATAATTGTAGATGTAACATAAATTTTTTCTTTATCTTGTGGTATTAAGTAATTAGTTCTGATAACATTAGTAATACCTGCGAATAAGACACTTGGTAGCAGTATTCTAATTATATCTGCTGTTTTTACAAACCCTTCTCCAAAAAACACATTTGTAAAATCAGGTGCAATTACTAATAAACCTAATATAATGGGAATTACTAAAATAAATGTTAGTTTAAAGTTATCATTAATTTTTTTGTTAACATCTTTTCTTGATAACTTACTCATGTATGGTAACATAACTGTTCCTAATGCTATTGATATTAATATAGGAATAGTTATAATTTTTTCAGCACTATCATAGTTTCCTAATTCAACATTATTAGCAATAAATCCTATCATTATTTTATCCATAATTCGATAAATACTATATGCTATTATAGGTATAAAAAAGATTGTTATTGGTTTTAAGTGTTTAAGTACTTCTTTTGCTTTTACTTTTATAAACTTAATATATTTTTTTAACTGTAACCATAAATATATTTGACTTATTAAAGTACTAATACTCATTATTAAAATATAAATTACTAAATCATCAGCACTTTTTATAAAAATAAAGATGCAAATAAGAGTGAATATTTTAATAATAATATTTCTTATAATTGTTAGTTTAAATTTTTCAATTCCAAAGAAAAACCAATTAACATCAAATGCAACAGATATTAAAAAGATACCTTGGTATATATATAAATGTTGATATTCACTATTAGATGATAGAATAAAAACAAGATATATTAATATACTTATACATGTTAATATGAGTTGTAATGAGTATATTTCAAAAAACTTTTTACTTCTATCCTTTTCATTGCTTTTTGCTATTTCTCTAATACCATAGTTATTAATACCTAGAAGTGCAAATAACATGAAGTAATATACAATTGAATATGTATAAGAATATAACCCAATATTTTCAACTCCTAATATTCTTGATATGTAAGGTGTAATAATTAGAGGAAAAATAATTGATAAAGCTTGATATAAAATACTGTACAAGAAGTTTTTATTTGTCTTGTTCATAATACTTCACCACATTGTTTTCTAAATATTCTTTTGATATTTTTTTCATTTTCTTCAATCTGTTTTCATAACGATGATAATTAACTTCTTTTAAATAATTAAATTTATCATCAAAGTTATACGGAATTAAACGATCCGTTAGAGATAAATTATCTACTAGAGTTTGAACTCTGTCATCATTTTCATACATTCCATGATTTTTAATTACATAAAAGTTTTTTCGATATATACTTGAGAATATAGTTCCATGAAATGAAGTTGTTAAAACTAACTTTGCTTGTTTAATTAAATTTAGATATACACTAGGATCTTCATGCTTTGGTAGTTTAAATCCAAACTTTTTAATTCCTTTTAAGTAAAAAGATTTAGTGCTCCAAGCAATTACTGGTAAGTTATATTTATCTGATATTTTCTTTACAAATTTACATATATCTTTATCAAATGAAGGACAATATAAGAAAATATAATCATGATTAATTGCCTCTTTGTCTCTTATCTCTTCATAATCTTTTTCAGTTAATAGTAATGTTGGATCTAGTAGTACTGGCACTTTTTCATTTAATAATTCTTTTAACCACATTTGTCCATTTTTTTCTCTAATGGATAATGCATCAAATTTCTGTAAATAGTTTTTATATTTATTAATATCTTTCACATGATTTTCTAATCTTCTAGCACCAAAACTCGGAGCATAGGCTACTCTTCTTGCTTTTGTTACCCAGTTTAAGAAATAAGCATCATCGCCATCTTTTATAGTCGTATTCCATATTTGATCAGAACCTGCTATTACAGTGTGATAATTATCTTTTATTTCATTACTGTTTTTATATTTTTCTGATAACAAATAATTTTTATTCTTAAAATTTTCGTATTGATTATTATTATATTCAATTTGTTTATGATGAGGAAAAATAATAATGTTTTTAATAATTTTTTTTAATGTGTTATTTTTATTAAAAACAGAGTATAGTTCTTGTTGTCCGGCATTAGAAAAATTGATTACTTCAACGTTAATCTTTTGGTTTTTAATATATTTAAACAATGCATACGTTTCTAACATCGATCCACAATTATAAGAATTATGGAAAGTTATAATACCTACTTTTTTCATTTTTCACCTCACATTTTTGTAAATTCTAATGGTTGTTTTTTATTTCTTTTTATTATTAAAATTAAATCTATTATTTTATATAATTTCAATTTTAACAACTGTAAAATTATTATTCTTTGTTTACTTTCGTTATTAGTATCTATCAATTTATGATAATCATTATATAGTTTTTGATAATATTGTTTCTTTTGTTTATAATCTTTTAAATAACTTATTTTAATTGCGATAGTTATTATTGCATTATTAGTTATATGTTTAATTAAATTACTACTATTTTGTTTTGCAACATTATTCTTCTTTAAAAGATTAATTAATTCAGCACGAAATAACTTGTCTGATAAAAATATTTTTTCATTAAAAGTATTAGTTGCAGACATTTCATTATAACGATAATTGTATATACTGGAATTAATAAAATCATATTTGTTTGTGTTTAACATAGTTTCTATATTAAAAAGCATGTCTTCACCATGAATTATTTTTTCTTGAAATTTTATTTTCTTTTGTTTCAAAAAAGAAGTTCGATATAATTTACCACAAACCGAAGTATAATTTCCTTTGCTTTTTTTTATACCTACGGTTCTTTCTAATAGCTCTATTATATTGTTTGTATTATCAGATTCATTTGTATAAATAATATCTTTATCACTTTCTAAATAGTTTTCAATTTCTTTATACCATGTTCTTGATAACTTATCATCAGCATCAACAAACATTACCCATATTCCTTTAGCTTTATCAATACCAAAGTTTCTAGTATATGACACTCCATGATTTTTATTATTATAAACAGTTACTTTTGTTTGGTGATTTTTAATCACTTCTTTAAAATTATCTGTTGAACCATCGTTAATAACAATTATTTCTATTTCTTTATTATTTTTAATTGGTTTTAAAATAGAATCCAGACAGTTAGTAAGAAATTTTCCAGCATTGTAGACTGGTATAATGATTGATAGTTTCATATTTTAACCCCTTCTTATTATTTTTTTTATTCTTTTTCTTAATTTATAATATTTACTTAAAAATTTATAGTTTCTATTAATTAATAAGTAAATGTAGATTGTTTGTTTGATATTTATTTTTTGCTTAGTTAATCCTTTTATTATTTTTTGAATAACTTTATCTTCTAAAACTTCTTTATATTGTTTTCCTTCTGTTAGTAATGATAATTCTGATTCTATTAATTTAATTGTTTTAGAAACGAATATTTTATTACTAATTTTAACATTTTCTTTTAAGACTAATTTTTGAATATCAAATAATGATTTATAGAATGATGTTATTTTTTTAGTTACTTTAGTTACATCTTTGCAAATACCCTCATTATTATCTAAGTAATGATAATAACTGTTTTTAGCTATATTTATCTTTTTAATTTTTAAAGTATATTGTACTAAAAATTTCATATCTTCCATATAAATTAAATTTGTGTCAAAACGAATGTGTTCTATTTTATCTCTTTGAAACAAACAACCATGTATATAGCCATTCATTGATCCATTAATTATACTTTTAATATTATTTTCTTCTTCTTGATAGCGAATATAAATATTTGTTTTATCTTTTTTTTCTAATTTATATGGACTTACAACCAAGTTATTATCTTTTGAAAGTAGCAATAGTTTTTCTATTAGATCTTTATCTATATAATCATCACTATCTACAAATAATATATACTTTCCTTTTGCTAAATCTAAGCCTTTATTTCTCGCAGATGATACTCCACTATTATCTTGGTTTATTAATTTAATTCTTCTGTCATTATAGTTTTCTTTTATTATGTTAATACTGTTATCTTTTGATCCATCATTAATAATTAATACTTCAATATTTTTATGTGTTTGCTCTATTACTGAATCAAGACATTTTTGAATAGTTTTTCTTGCATTGTACATAGGTATAATTATCGATACTAAATCTTCTTTTGTCTCTGTAATTATATTTAGAGATTTATTTTTTGTTTTTAATAATGTTATTAGTTGTAGTGCAATGATGAAGTTTTGATAATATAAAATATTATTTTCAAAAATACCATAGATTGAAAAAATAACAATTGCTAAATAAATATAATAATTTTTCTTTAATAATTTGAAAGTCATAATATGAAGTGTTGTAGTAAACAAGAATGATATTATTCCATAACTATATAAGGTTGTTAAGTAAATATTATCTACAGGCATTCCTACAGTTGGTGCTTGATAAAAGATACCTAATGTTCCATTTGTTATTTGATTATTCCAAAATACTGCACGATTTGATAATGTTTTATTAACTATGTTTTCATAATCATTACCAAATGTTAATGCTAATATAATAGAAAAAGCCAGAAAGAATAATGGAGCATATTTAAAGAAAAATTCTGAAAATTTATTTTTTAGAAGAATTGGAAACGCTATAAAAATTAGCATTGCCATCGATGTTATATATCCTGTTCTACTTAATGTTAATTCATATACTACTTGAATTATAATAAAAAGAATTACTAGTAAAATTATTTTTTTATTCTTTACTATTGTATCTTTAAATTTTATTAGGAAGCTCAGTATTATTGGTACTAATGATAAATAAACGGCATTAGTTCCTGTGAATCCTAAACTATATCTAGTAATTGTTATTCCGTCTTCTATTCTTGTTGAATTATGTGATGGAATTATACCAGTTGCATTTAGAAGAACTGTTGTTATAAACAAAATAATACTACAGTAGAAAAAAATAGTTATAAATTTGTTTTTACTGTTATCAAATTTATAAAAGCATAAGGCAAATATTAGTGCCATTGCAAAATCTAGTGTTGTGGAAAGAATAGTGACTATTCCTATTACCACTGCTAGAATCAGTGCTGTTATAAACGACTTTAAAGTTGCTTTAGTAAACAATAATATTAAGAAAGTAAGTAGTCCAACGATTACTAATAGAAATTCAAACTTAAAGAAATCATCTTTTACTAAGTATGACCATATACCAAGATATTTAAATAACAGACTTGAAAAGACAACTATACTAGCTATTATTTCAAATTTTAATTCTTTTATTTTAGTAATCATTATATACCCCTTTCTAGTTTAAATAATAGTTTTCTAAGTTTTTAGAAACTTCTTTAATATTAAAACCTTTTTTATCTAATTCTTTTTGAATAACTTTGCTTCTTTTATTTGTTATATTTTTTTCTATTTTGGAATAGTTTTTCTCTTCCATAGAAATAAATTTTATTGTATTAGAAATATCTGATGCTTTATCAACTGTTGTATTAGCAATTATTCTTATTCCTGAATATTGTGCTTCTATTAGTGATAAACTTAATCCTTCATATAGTGATGGACAAATATATGTATCCAAAGCTGATAATATTTTATGACAATCCATTCTATTACCTAAGAAAATAACTTCTTTAGTTAAATTGTAACTATTAACTAATTTTATTAATTCTTCTTTTAAATAACCGTCTCCTACTAATACTAATTTACTATTATTATTTTTAGTTTGATAGTATTGGAAAAAATCAATTAAATATTTGTGATTTTTTTCTTGTCTAAAGGCTCCTACTGTACCTATTAGTGTACAATCTTTGGGAACTTTTAATTCTTTTCTTATCTCTGTTCGATGTTTTTCATTATATAAATATTTTTCTGTTTCAATGGCATTTTTTATTATTTGAGCATTGTTATAATTTTTTTCATATAACCATTTAGCAGAGGGAGTAGAACATGCTAAGAAGTTTGTTGCATACTTATTAATTTTGCTTTGTAAATATTTCTTATATATTTTTTCTATTTTATTATTTTTATTTTGAGTTGAATGAGAGTGGGCAATTCTTTTTTTTACTCTTGCTTTCTTAGCAGCTTTCATAACTATTCCTGTCACTTGATCTAAGTGAGAGTGAACTATAGTAGTATTCAGTTCTTTGAATGCTTTTATTAATTTTTTTTTATAAACTAGTCCACCTGTTTTTGTTAAATAAGGAATGTATTTAATTCTTCCACCTAGTTTAATTATTTCTTTATCAAATATTCCTTTGTCACTAACTATAAAGTCAAACTGTATTTTTTTTCTATCTATGTTGCGATATAAATTCATAATAAGACATTCGGCTCCACCCATGTTCATAGCTCTTATTACTTGAGTTACTCTGATAGGTTTAGTTATCTTATATATATTATCAAATTTCGTTATAATATCATTAAAGGTAAATTGTTTAATATTAGTATCTAATTTTAACTGTTTATTCATAACTAATTTCATTTTATTTACTAATTGTTTTATATTATCTTGTTCTATTACATAACCATTACGATTATTTATTACTAAATCTTTACTTCCTCTAGCAGGGGTTGTTATAACGGGGATTTTATTTGCAATTGCTTCAATTATATTAACTGGTAATCCTTCTCTATAACTTGTTGAAATTAAGCTATTGGAAATATTTAATAATTCTGGTACATCTAAACGATATCCTAAAAAGTTAATGTTATTAGTTAACTTTAAGCGCTTAACTTCTTCCTTTAACAGTTGTTCATTAGTACCACTTCCAACAATTAATAATTTAACTTTATTATTTTCTTTAATTATTTCTTTTATAGCTTTTATACTCATAATTTGATTTTTATTATTATTTAATTCACCAATTTGAATAAAGATATAGTCTTTTTTAGTTATATTTAATTCTTTCATTAACTTGTTTTTTTCTTTAGTAGTTAATTTAGTATTATAACGATATTCTTCTATACCTACTCCTGGTACATAGTGAACATTAGTTTTAAATTTTCTTTTAGCAAGATGATAATCTTCTTTATTTATAGTTACTAACTCATCTGTGTATTTTGATAAGTGTTTTTCTATTGGATAATATAATAACCAATTTAATTTTGATGAATTTTTAAAGAAGTGAAAACCATGTGCTGTGTAAATTACTCTTGTTCCTTCTTTTCTAGCTTTTATGCTAGCAATTCTTGTTGTAACACTGGCCATTGGTGTATGAGTATGTATTAAATCATATTTCTCTTCATTAATTATTTTTCTTAATTGCTTGATTGCTTTAATATTTTTAGTATTTATTGGACTTCTCTCAAAAGATACGGAATGTTTCTTATCACAATACTTTATTTTTTTATCAGTATTAGTTGCAACGTGTACTTCATATCCTTCATCTTTAAAATACTTTAAATAAGGTAAATGAAAGCGTTCAATATGAGTATCTACTGTAGCCGTAAATAATACTTTTTTCATTACTACCTACTTCCAATTAAGTTTTTATTTAACTTAATTAAACCTTCGTTTGATAGTGCTTCTTTATTTACTTCAACTTTATATTGGAATACATCTCTTGGTTGATTTTTTAGAATTTGTATATCTTCTTGTATTCCATGTTTACCATTATCTACTCCACTTTTATCAAAGACTGTTTTAAATGTCCAGTAGATTACTTTTATATCAGTTATCAAAGAATAATTGTTTACATATTTTAAATCAAGATTAATTCTTTCTAAAATATTTACATTGTTTCTTCCTTGTGCTTGTGCTAATCCTGTTATTCCAGGATAAACATCTAATCTTTGTTTTTGTTCTTCTGTAAAATTATTGTAATAATCTACTATCCATGGTCTTGGTCCAATGAAAGACATTTCTCCTTTAAAAATATTTATTATTTGTGGTAGCTCATCTAAAGAGGTTCTTCTAATAATTTTTCCTACTTTTGTTATTTCATCTTTATTAGATAAATTGTAGACATCATTATTTATTGTCATACTTCTGAATTTATATAAGTAAAATATTTCCCCTTTATATCCTGTTCTTTTTTGTTTAAAGAAAATAGGTCTACCTGATTCAATTAATATTGCAATTGAAATAACTAACATTGGTATAAATAGTAATACTAGTATTACTATGGATATGACTATATCCATCATACGTTTCAGATAATAATATTTCTTCATTTTATAACCCCCTTGTTATGGTGCCTATTATATCACAAAATTCTTTAAAAAGCAAGAAAATTAGTGTTTCGAGGTCTAAAATAGTTGTTTTAAAAACAAAAAAAGCACTACTGTGCTTCTTTAGATAACTTTGCTGTATCTATGCTTTGATACATATTTGTAATAATTTCGTTATATTTTTCTTCTATTATTGTATGGTTTGCTAGTATGCTGTCATCTAATTTACTGAATGGATATAATTCAAAGGTATTACAGGTCCAATTAGATCCATCTGCTAATGGATAACAAATAGCATCTGTGTAAACTAGTTCTGTTCCTAAATTATGAATTGTAACACTGTCTGTCACTCCATCTATTGTTTTTTTTGTTATATCAATACTGGCAATCGCTCCTACTAATTGATTTTCTTGAAGTTGACCTGAGATGAAGTTTCCTAATGAATACATTACTAATGTGTCATTTATATAAGTGATTGGTTGAATAACATGAGGATGATGTCCAATGACTACATCAACATTTAAACTTGCTAGTTCGTTTGCAATTGTTGTTTGTTCTTCGTTAGGAATGTGTGTATACTCTACTCCCCAATGCATTGATACTAATAATACATCTACTTTATCTCTTAATCTTTCAACATCTTCTTTTACTTTTTCATAATTATAAACGTTAACTAAATATTCTTTTCCTTGTGGAGTATTTAGTCCGTTAGTCAGAGTTGTATATGATAGTAAGGCATATGTTATTCCTTGTTCTTCTCCAATAATATCTGTTGTTCTTTCTTCTTCTGAGCGATAAGTTCCTGCTGTTATAACACCTTCTTGGCTATCCCAATAATTTAAGGAATTCATAATGGCTTCTTCTCCTCGGTCATAACTATGGTTGTTAGCTAGTGCTACTATGTTGAATCCCATATCAACGAAAGCATCTCCAACTTCATAAGGGGAGTTAAATCTTGGATATGAGCTTAATCCTAATTCTGTTCCTCCTAGAATAGTCTCTTGATTATAAAATGCTAATTCATGATCTTCTATTAATGGTTTTACTTGATCAAACATATAAGTAAAATCGTAACCTGTACTTGTTTTGGCGTCGGTGTAAAGAGCACTATGAATTAAAGCATCTCCAACCATTGCTAAAGAAATTGTAGTTTCTTCTATTACGGGTGGTGTTGGTTCAACTGGTTGTACTTCTTCTTTTTTTTCTTCTTCACTACAAGCACTTATTAAAAGTACTAGTAATACTAAAATAAATATTTTTTTCATACTTCCTCTATTCTATTACTATAAAATCTTCCATTTCAATATTAGGACACTTTTTATCATAGTAAATAGTCATTATAGTATCTTCAGGATTAACTTGGTCATCCACTTGTTTTTCTAAGACAATTCCTACTTCAAAATTAATGGCTTGTCCTTTTTCTTTTCTACCTGCTCCTAGTTCAACTCCTAGTAATCCTAATTTATGAGCATCAATACTTTTAATAAGTCCTTCTTTAGGTGCTTTTATTTCTAGAAAGTTTTCACTTACTTTTAAAGATGTTATATCACCACCTTGTGCTGTGACGAATTCTAAAAATTTATTATATGCTCTTCCACTTATCAAGCTGTTTATAACTTCTTCTTTTGCTTGATAATATTCTATATCTTTACCCATACTAACTAAGTTAGTGGCAAGTTCAATACAAAGATCTCTTAAATAATCTGTTGTTTCATTTTTTAAAACACTTATTACTTCTTTTATTTCTAAACTGTTACCAATGGCTTTTCCTAGAGGATTATCCATATTGGTTATTAATGTTTTCACCTCTTTATTAAAACTTTTTCCAATGTTAATCATTAACTCAGATAATTTTTCTGCCTCTTCTTTTGTTTTTAAAAAAGCTCCTTTTCCTAATTTTATATCTATTAAAATTTTATCAGCACCACTAGCAATTTTTTTGCTCATAATACTTACGGCGATTAAAGGTATTGATGCAACTGTATTTGTTACATCTCTTAAGGCATATACTTTTTTATCCATAGGTACTAAGTTCGCTGTTTGAGAAATAACTGCCATATTGATATCTCTAACTTGTTTTATAAACATTTCTTCATCTAGTGTTGTTTGGAATCCTTCTATACTTTCTAATTTATCAATTGTACCACCCGTATGTCCTAATCCTCTGCCACTCATCTTTGCAAACTTAACTCCACATGCGGCGACAATTGGTCCTATTATTAAAGTTGTTTTATCTCCTACTCCACCTGTTGAATGTTTATCTACTTTTATACCATCTATTGCATCTAATACTATTGTATCTCCACTTTGAATAAAAATATTTGTAAGATTATATATTTCTTCATCACTCATACCATTTTGACAAATTGCTTTTAATAGTTTTGTCATTTCTTCATCTGATAGTTCTTCATTTAAGTAACTATTAAAAACTAAAGATAGTTCTTCTTTAGTTAGGTTTTCATTATTTTGTTTTTTCTTTATTATATCTTGCATTAATTCTCCTTATAATAATCCTCTTTAATTGTTTCTTTAAGTCGTCCAATAACCAAAGAATTTTCAGGTATATCCACAGTAACAGTAGTAGATGCCGCGATTTGAGAATTTTTTTCCACAATTATAGGGGAAACAAGAGTTGTATGTGCTCCGATTGAAACTCCTTCTTTTATAATACTATTACTTTTTATTCTTGTTTTTGAATTATAATTGGCAATGATAGTAGATGCTCCTACATTAACATTATCAGTGATGTTCACATCTCCTAAGTAACTTAAATGTTTAGCTTTATTATTATTACCAATTTCACTTCTTTTAATTTCAACAAAATTGCCGATTATATTATTATTACTAATAATATTGTTATCTAAATGTGCAAATGGACCTATTTCATTATTATTACCTATATCGCAGTTTTCAATATATGAGGCTTTAATTTTGTTATTTAGCCCAATAGTACTATTAATTATGACAGTGTTAGAATCAATTACTGTATTAGCAGCAATTTTACTTCTTCCACGGATAGTAACATTAGGATAAATAATTACGCCTTCTTCTATGATTACTTCTTTATCAATATAAGTTGTTCTTTGATCAATTATCTTCATTTGTTTCCTCCTTATATTCATGGTCTAATTCTGCATTAAGTGCTAGTCCAATGGTAAAGATATATGCTAGGATATAAATCCACAACATTAAAATGATTAAATTGGAAATATATCCATATATTTCTGTATAATTGGAGAATGAATTTATCCAAATGGAATATAAATAAGTTATTATAATCCAGCCGACGGTTGTAAAAAGTGATCCAAGTCTTGTATGTTTGTGTTCTATTTTCTTATCAGGAGCATAGACATAAATTACTCTCAAGTTCAAGTATACAAACAATAATGACAATGGATATCTAATTATTTGGAACATAATATATACAAAATCTACTATAGAATTTTGCCCTACTATAGAATTAATACCTGCAAAAATAGCATCTCCAAAAGCTGGTATTACTAGTAGGAATATTACGATTAGAATTAATATAAATGTTAATCCTATTGATTTAAGTCTTCCTTTTAAATATGATGCATTTTTTGTATTATAAATATTATTTGCTACTACACTCATGGAATAAAGTCCATTAGATGCTAAGATGAAAGCTGATACAAAGAAAATAAAAAGATTTACTATATGAGTATCGCTAGCGAAAATAGGCATAATAAAATCGGCAATATCGGCTGGAAATACCGAGTAAATCATATCTAAAAATTCTGTATTTGATAATGAAAACAAACCGACTATAGTCCCTATAAGTGCTATTAATGGAATGATGGATAGAACAATAAAAAAAGCAAGTTGACCTGGTAGTACACTCATTTGCGGTTTCCTTACAATTAAATATACTCGTTTTACAAACTTGCTTATTCTATTCATTTCTACTTATCCATTTCTTTATTTTTTCTCATGTCAATAGTTGCTTCATTAATAGCATCTCCTATTAATTTAATATCATCTAAGATCATACTGAAGCCAATAGATGCTCCAAATTCATGTGGTAAATTTTTCATTTCTTTATTTAATTTTTTTGTATATGTAGACATTTGTTGTTCACTATAACCTACCAAATAAATTAGGAATTCGTTACCATCAGTTCTGATAATTTCACTGTTTTCTAATTGGGTATTAACTAAGATAGCGGCAGCTTTAACAATTAAATTATCCCCTGCTTCATGTCCATAGTTATCATTAACATATTTAACATTATTTAAATCAATTACAACAATCGCCTGTGGATAAACATCACTAGCTTCCCACTCTTCTGTTTTTAAATTTAAATAATTTCTATTTTTTAATGACGTTAATAAATCTGTATATTTGCGCCTTTCGTCTTTGCGTACTACTTTAATTTGATTTCTTTTTTTAACAATTATATATGTTACTACGGCAATAATAATAGGTAACAACACTGCTCCTAGTATAATAAAATATACTGTTTCAAATGTTGATCTTTCAAATAAAGATAACTGTAATGTATTAAGGCCGTTTTGACGATACTTGTAATACGAATTAGTATTTATAATGTAATTGAACATATCATAAAATACTTGATCATCATTACTAATTAAGAAACGATAATCATTAGTCATACTATTTGTATATAGTAAATCATAATCAATAAATAGTGTATTGTGATAATAATCATATATTTCTTTATCAATTACTATTAGTCTTCCGTTAGAATCACTAGCAATACTATTAACTGATGAATAATTAGTAATATTTACATCATTATTAGCAGTTACGTAGTCATATAAGTAATCTTTTTCTAGCATTGCAACATCATGATTTTTTAATGCTTCAAAACTATTAATTATATATTGGTCACTAGCTTTTCCAATAACAACATACTTTTCAATAAATGGAGATGTTGTCGTTAAGTAATCACTTGTATTGTGTTGGTTGTTCGAAAATGCTATATCAATTTCATTATCATTAATAGCTTGTTGTAATTGTTCATACGAAGAATATTTTCTATATTCAAACTCAATACCTGTAAGTCTGGCAATTCTGTTGATATATTCACTTGCTATACCTTCTGCTTGACCATCTATAGTAACTTCATATGGTGCATTTTCAACATATCCATATATATAGTTTTTAGATACTAAATCTGCTTCATCTTTAGAAGCAATACTATTTTTTTCTAAGTAATAATCAAAAAAGGTGTTGTTGTATTCTTCTGTATAATAATTATTCATCCAATTATTAAAATATTTTGTTACAATCTCATTTAATCTTTCGTCACTATCACTTAATGTTAGAACTAACTTTTTACTAACTTCTGATATATAATAATTTATTTTATAGACGTCACTTGTCATTATTTTATCCATATACATAATATTAGGAACTGCTATAAAACTAATTTCGTTATTATCTAAAGCTGTATATAACTCATCAATTGTGTCATACCCTGTTAAGGTTGTGTTTTTAGCAGATTTAAAATAATAAGTAAGTTCTGCTACTTCTTCACTGAACACACCGACATTTTGACTTTCTATATCTTCTAAACTAGTTATTTTATAATCTTCTTTTGAAATTAATACATAACTATCTTCAAATACTACTAAATCTTTTTCAGTTAAATTTTCGTTGTTATTTAAAATTCTGAAGCGATAACTAGTCGAACTAGTTGTTTCTTCTTTTGAATATGGTACTTTGTTTATTTCAATTAATGTATCTGTACTAAAATCAGAAAGCATTGAAAATAATACACCATTACCACCTATTCCATATAAAGGATAGTCATTAACAATTTCAAAGTCTATAACATTTAAGGCATTTTCTTCGATCCATCTTTTATCACTAACAGAAAGTGACGTTTCTTCATCTGATGTATTATAGTATGAATAAACAATTAAAAAGACTACGATTGCAATAAAAACTGGTATGATGACAAATAATTTCTTTTTCATTTTTAATCCTCCTATTTAATACGAAAAGATGGCTAATGAATTATGCTTAGTTCCTATAATAGGGAATGTTGCATCTTCAACATCTTTTTTTATCATTACTTGAAAGTCATAAAAACTCAAGTATTTTTCTTCAACATTTTCTAAAATAATATTAGGTAATGCTTTTGCTGTATCAACCGTAACATCATCATTTACAGTTAAAATAACTGTTATTAATTTAGCTTCTTTTACAATGATTTCTACTTCTTTAACAGATGTATTTTCTTTGAACTTCGTTATTAATGCAGTTTGCATTTCATTAGTAAACTCATGTTCTGATAAACCTTCTATGTCACCATATAATGCCTTACCATCATCTGGGAAAAACCAGTCCTTTACTGCTAAACCTGCAAAAACTAGTATAATAAATAATAGTATAACAATAACAGTCGTTTTATTCTGTCTCATGATTTTCATTATATTCATAATTTCACATCCTTGTATTTTATATTATACACCATGTTTTTTATAAGTGCAATTTTATTGTTTGTTTAATTCTTCTAATAAAAGTTGATTAACTAGACTTGGGTTAGCAGATCCTTTAGTTTCTTTCATAATTTGTCCCATTAAATATTTAGTTGCTCTTTCTTTTCCTTCTTTGTAATCTACTATACTTTGTGGATTGTCATTTATGACTTTAGTTACTATTTCAAGTAATAAATTGCTGTCACTAATGTTGGTAATATTTTTTTCTTTTATTATTCCTTCTAGACTTTTTTCTGTACTCAATAAATCTTCTAGTATATCTTTAACATTTTTACTAGTTAATTCTTTAGAAGAAATTTTATTAACTAAATTTATAAATTTATCTCTTGTTAAACTAGTTTCTTCGATAGAAAGATTTGTTTTATTTAAATATGATGCTATATCTCCTAATAATAAATTGCTAGCAATAACTAAGTCAATATTGCTATCTAAGTAGTTATTTAAATAGTTACTAACATTAATATTAGCAATTACTTTTTCTATATTAATAGGATTAAGTCCTTTTTCTAAATAAATATTGCGTCTTTCTTTGGGCATCATAGGTATAGTTTCTATTGCATTATTAATTTGTTCTTCTGTTAAATGAACAAAAGGAATATCTGGTTCTGGAAAATATCGATAATCATTTCCTACTTCTTTTACTCTCATTAATATAGTAGTAGCATTTTTCTCATCTAATCTTCTTGTTTCTTCTCTTAGAATAACACCTTGTTCTAAGAGTTCTTGTTGTCTTTTTATTTCACTATCAATAGCAAGTTTAACATTACTGATAGAACCAATATTCTTAATTTCAATTTTAGTTCCTAAAACATCTGTTTTACTAATAGAAACATTTGCATCACATCTCATGCTTCCTTCTTCAATCTTACAATCACTGATTCCAGCATAAAATAATGTTTCTTTTAACTTTTCTAAGTATGCTACTGCTTCATCCCCTGAAGTTATACATGGCTTTGATACTATTTCTATTAATGGTACACCTGATCGATTAAAATCTAATAAACTAGTTGTTTCTTGATGCATGCTTTTTGCAGTGTCTTCTTCAATATGAATTTCTTCTAAATATATTTTTTTGTTTTCAATTTCAATATAACCATTTCTACCTATTGGTGTTCTAGCTTGTGTTATTTGATAATTTTTAGCATTGTCTGGATAAAAATAATTTTTTCTATCAAAATGCATTACCTTAGTTAAATCACAGTTAAGAACATGAGCTGCTTTAATAGCTTGATTAATTACTTCTTTGTTTATTAAAGGTAGAGTTCCTGGATATCCTAAATCGATTACATTAACATTGCTATTTGCAAAAGTATTAACTTGATTTAGTGAAGGAGAAAAGATTTTTGTTTTAGTGTGTAATTCAACGTGTACTTCAATACCAATAGTTACTTTGTAATCATTCATTTACTTTCCTCCTTCTAAATTTAAACTAAGTTCTTGTTCTAAGTAATATGCTAATTTATAAATAGTTTTTTCATCAAAGGCTTTACCAATAATATGTAAACCTATCGGCATATTTTCTTTTGAAAATCCTACTGGTAATGATAGTGCTGGAAGTCCTGCCATATTAACTGGAATAACTAAAATATCATCTAAGAAGCTTTTCATAGGATCATTAAGTCCTTCACCTAATTTAGGTGCTGTTGTTGTCGTTGTAGGTCCTATTAGTAAATCAAATTCATTAAATTTGTCTTCAAAACTTTTCTTAATATCATCTCTAATTCGCATTGCTTTATCATAATATATTTTAGCATTTTCTCCACTTAATAAGTATGAACCAACCATGATTCTTCTTTTAACTTCATCTCCAAATCCTTCAGCACGAGTTTTCTTATACATATCTTCTAAATTAGCATATGTGTCTGTTCTATATCCATATCTTACTCCATCAAAACGAGCGAGATTACTACTAGCTTCACCCATAGCAATTATTTGATATAGATTAACGGCATTTTCTATATAGTCAATATCAACATAATCAATGATTGCACCTTTGTCTTCAAGCATCTTAATTGTTTCATTTATTTTATTACGAACTTCACTGCTAACTATATCACTCATGAAATAGTTGACAACACCGATTTTCATACCAGTTATATTCTCTCCTATTAAACTAGTATAATCATCTACTAAAGTTTCACTAGATGTTAAATCAAACTCATCATGTCCCGCAATTACATTAAGTAAATTAGCATTTTCTTTAACTGTTCTAGTCATTGGCCCTAATTGATCTAAACTTGAACCAAATGCTACTACTCCATAACGAGATACTCTTCCATAAGTTGGTTTCATACCTACTATTCCACAGTAACTAGCAGGTTGTCTAATTGAACCACCTGTATCACTCCCTAAAGATAATGGTACTAATCTGGCAGATACACAAGATGCACTTCCTCCTGAAGATCCTCCTGTTACTAAACTTTGGTTATGTGGATTTAATGGTGCACCAAAGTAACTTGTTTCACTAGTAGATCCCATCGCAAACTCATCCATGTTTGTTTTACCAATAATAATCATGTGTTTTTCTTCAATCTTTTTTATAACAGTTGCATCATAAATAGGAATAAAATTACTAAGTATTTTAGATCCACATGTTGTAAGTAAATCCTTAGTTACTATATTATCTTTAATTGCAATAGGAATTCCAAATAATAGATTATCTTCTTCAAAAGGAATGTTTTCTAATTTAAGCGCTTCTTTAACTGCACTCTCTTTATTTAAAGTTATAAAGGCATTTAACTCTTTTCTAGCTTCTATTCTTTCAAAACATTCATTTACTAAGTCAATTGGTTTAATTTTCTTTTCTGTTAATAAGTTATGTATTTCTTCTATTGTTAAATCGATATATTTATTCATTTATCATCACCGGTACTTTTATAAAGTTCCCTTCTTTAGATGGGGCATTCTTCATTATTTCTTCTTCTGTTAAACTAGGTTTATTTTCATCTTCTCTTAATAAAGATTCATGTGTAATAGGACTAATTAAAATTTCTTCGTCATTATTAGTCACTTCTCTAATCTTATCTACTTCTTCCATTAGTATTCCTAATTGTACTTTATACTTTTCTATATCGGCTTCACTTACTTTAATTCTAGCAAGGTGGGCAATATGTTTTACTTCTTTATCAGTTAATATCTTTGTCATATAATATCTCCTTTTATCTATACTATATTATAACAAAAAAATGCCAAAAAGGCATTATTTATCTTCTATTTTAAATTAATTTATGGGTTATAAATAACCATACCTACATCACCTTGCCAATTATTACCTAATGAAGCAAAATCACTGGCATTTGATTTACCATCTACCGTTATTTCTAAACGATAGGAAAATCGAATATTAAATGCGTTATTACCAATCAAAGTTACACTTTCAGGTATTGTTACTTCAGTTATATTATTTGCATCAAAAGCATTATTACCTATTGTGGTTAGTGTACTAGGTAATGTTAAACTTTCAATAAATCCGTATCTCATTCCATAGTCTACAATGGTTGTTACTCCCTCTGGTATAACTACATTTTCTTTTCTCGCTCCTCCATAACCTATAATTGTTGTATAATCGATTGTGCCATCACTGTTCCTTTTGTAAATAAAGGCTTCTTCATCCACTAACATATTTTGTCCAAGAGCACCATATCCAATTGTAGTCACCGAACTTGGAATATCTATTGTAGTTAAATTATTGCCAAAAAAGGCATGAACTCCAATTTCTGTTATTGAATTTGGTAATATAACTGAGTTAAGTTCTGTATTATTGAATGCACTTTCTTGTATAATTGTGAACTGATTGGGAATTATAATATCTTTACTGGCTCCACCATAACTAATCAATATATGCGGATTAGCTGAATTATACATAAACGATTGCTCAGTAGGCAACAAATTTTTATTAAAAATTCCAACTGCTTTTAATATATCTTCTATTTTCCTTTCACTTGTTAGATTGGAAATTTCATTGCTGTAAAATGCGTAGGAAGCTATAGAATATATACTCTGTGGTAAGTGAATGCTGTTAAGTTCATTTTCAGCAAAAGCGCGATAACCGATACTCGTTACATTGTTATTTAGAGTAACACTTTTAAGTCCAACACTAACGAATGCGTAATTAGATATATCTGTAACTTGACTCGGTATAACAACATTATCTTTTTTCGCACCTCCGTAACTTACTATACTTGTGTTATCGATCGTTCCATTACTGTTTCTTTTGTAGATAAAGGCTTGAGAATCAGATAATAAATTGTTATTTAAAATTCCACTTCCTAGACTAGTTACTCCATTCATTCCTGTATAAGTAGTCAATTGATTATCTCTTAAGGCATAACTTCCTATTGTTGTTACACTATTAGGAATATTGATTGTTGTTAATATATTATTTTGAAAAGCTGAAGCTTCTATTGTGGTAACACTAGTAGGTATAACTACTTTACTTATTTCTTGTTCTATGAAAGAAGAGGCTCCTATTACTGTAGTATTATTTGGTATTTCAATATTATTTCTATTACTTCCTCCATAACTAATCAGTTTTGTTGTTTCTGTTCCGCTTGTATTTCTTTCATATATAAAGGCTTCGTTGTCTGGCAATTGATTATTGTTTAGAACTAATGACCCTAAGTTGGTAACACTATTAGGTATTACTACATTTGTTATTTGATTATCTCTAAAAGCTGAGTCCCCTATTGTTGTAACACTATTAGGTATTATAAGGTTAGTTAAATTATTTTTATAAAAAGATGTTGAACCTATTGTTTGTAAAGTATTCGGAAAACTGACACTTATTATTCCTTCTTCCATAAAGGCTGAGTTTCCGACTGCTAGAACTTGCTCATTATTTATAGTGCTAGGTATCACTACATCTTTTGGACAACTACTATGATAATCTGTCACTGTATTTTGAATAAATCTAAAGCATGATCCGTAATCTAGACTTAGTTCTCTTTTATCACTTGGAAATGTTAGTTCTTTATCAAATAATCCTGCATCTGAGCCTAATGTAACTAATTGGTTACTTCCACTGTTATTATCTATTCTTATCCTTAATATTATTTTATCACTTTCACTTCCGTATGTTGTTAAAACCATTCCTTCTCTACTTGGTGGCATAGCATGATTTATATCATATGTTATTTCGACATTAGCATCTGCACTGTAATATAGGTTCACTTTAACATCTCTACTATTTACATTTGTTACTGTTATATCTAAATAAGTTGATCCTGTGGGTACAGTTATTTGATTATTAACTAAATCATCACTTGTTATAACACTATATAAGTTACCAGTTATTATATTTAGAGCATTGTTATGTTCTATATTACTAGTAAATATAGCATACGAAAAAGAACCTGTTAATAATACTATACTTAAAATAAGAAGTATTATTAACATTCCTTTTCTCTTTAAAATATTATTTTTAATCCAATACTTTATTCTCATATTTTTATTATAAACTTAATTACAATTATATACAAGGAAAAGAAAAAAACAAGTAACTAGAAAAGAAATATCACTTTACTTTTCTACTTGTTTTTTTAATTAACTTTATCTTCAAATTCTTCTTCTGTCCAAACTTGAATATTTAATTTGTTTG
>CAYJHI010000021.1:0-20046 GCA_964370085.1 uncultured Muribaculaceae bacterium
CATGTCTTAGGCATGCCGCCAGCGTTCATCCTGAGCCAGGATCAAACTCTCCAAAAAAATATTTTTAAGTTTGATTTTAATTAATTTCCTAGCTACTCAAAATTGACGTTTTGCTCAGTTTTCAAAGATCATTTCACAACAATTTGTTGTTGCGTTACTAGTATACCAAATCATTTCTCAAGTTGTCAACACTTTTTTTAAAGTTTTTTAAACTTGTCACTTGGCATAATATAACATCACAAACTCGTGATGTGTGTTACTACTATATCAATTATAATAGTAATTGTCAACACTTTTTTATTATTTTTTTTCGACTTTTTTTAGTCGTTTTTGTTGACGTGTTACTAATATATCATTACGCCTTTGCTATGTCAACAAAAAATTGTTTTTTTTTTGTTTTTTTTTATTTTTTTGCTTTTTCTTACCTCTGTATAGGTTATTTTACCGTTTTATATAAAAAAACTGCTAGAGTTTAACAGTTTTGTATTGCTTATAATATTCTAATATCGTCTCATGACGGAATGGAAAATATCTTTCTTTATTCATTTCTATTAAAATATTTAATTCACTCTTCAAAATTTTATCAATTGATTCAGGATAATTCATTAGAGTTTTGTGATAATTATATTCTCCCCTATCTAAAACTTTATACGTTCCATCTGGAAAAACTCTTAAATCTAAATCATAATCAATATATTTAATTGTGTTTTCTGTAATTACAAATGGCGATGCCATATTACAATAATAATATATTCCATCTTTTTTATATTGACCTATTATATTAAACCAATTATTTTTAAAGAAAAACATAATTGCCGGTTCTTTTGTTTTCCAAGAACGTCCATCTGCTTCTATAACTCTTGTTTTTTCATTTCCAAATATTAGAAATTCTTCCGTTATTTCTAACAATACTGCTTCATCCCATCCTCTATGGAGGGATCCGTTATGTTTATAGCAGTGAATGGCATATTTTTTCCCAATTGTTAAATCTTCCATTTCACACCTCTTCCTTATATACTTATTTTTTTCGGTGTAAATAAGAATATACGATAGCTGCACTTGCTATCCCTATTATAAGTATAATTATCCAAAAACGATAATCATCATGATTACTCAATACAAACTCTTGAACTTGATTACCAAAATTTTCAAGACCTTTAATGATTTCATTCACTATTTTTTACCTACTTCATGATTATTTTTGATTAACTCTATTTCATTACTTTTTTTCGGTTCTCTAGTATAGAACTTGTGTACTATTGCTGTTATCACATCTAAACCTGCAAATATAAAAATTATTATTCCTATCACTATTGCTAAAGCTGAAGCTGTTCTAAACGGATTGAATATTAAAAATATTCCAGCTATCATAATTATAATTGCCATGATTAAACTAGCCATCCATGCTTTTTGATTGAATTGTTTTAACGTTAGGGCTATTTGAATTTTTAATGCACCCGTTATTGTCATACCTATTCCTAACACAACAGGAATAATACTTCCTAATAACTCAGGAAGAACTATTAGTATAATTCCTATTAGCGCACTTAGTATTCCGTATACTACTCCAAAACCTGTTGGTTCATTTCTTTTTTTAGCTCTTATATAACTATAGAAAGACATTAAACCTGTTGCGATTATAAACCCTCCCATTATATACGACAAAGCTGTTAATGATTCTTTTGAGTATAATATTAATATGATACCTAGTAATATAAATACACTATCTATTATTATTGTCGACATTAAACTCCTGTTGAAATATTTTAGCATTCTTTTTACACCTCTCGGTTTCATTATATCATTATTTTATAGTTCTTTCAATCAATAAAAAAGATCGTTTTTTCAAACGATACTTTTTTTATTCACTTCTTAATGCTTCTACAGGATCTTTTTTCGAAGCCATTTTAGCTGGTATACTTCCACTTATTATTGTCAGTACTATACTAATAGTTATCAATAATAAAGCATGCATAGGATTTAAAACTGCCACATTAGGTAAATCTGTAAGTGATTCTATTATAATATTGGCAGGAAATAATAACAGTCTCGCTATTATTATTCCTAAAAGTCCAGATGCTAATCCTATTATAAAAGTTTCAGCATTAAATACTCTAGATATATCTTTTTTACGCGCTCCTAAAGCTCTTAATATTCCTATTTCTTTCGTTCTTTCTAATACTGAAATATATGTAATTATCCCAATCATAATTGATGAAACAATTAACGATATTGAAGAAAAGGCAATTAGAACGATTGTGATAGCATCCATGATTCCACTCGATAAAGTCGTAATCATTGCTGCCATATCTGTATAAATCACTTTCTGATTTTCTTCTTTTTCTTCATTATACTCATCTAAATAACTGATTATTTGTTCTTTGGTATCAAAATCTTTTGGATAAATATATATTAAATACGGTAAAGGTTCATATCCTATATAACCTAGAAATTGTTCTTTAGTAAATTCTTCAGTGAACGGTTGTCCTGTTAAAAGATTATAGTCGGCATTTATTTGTGCTTCTACTAATGATGAAGTTTCATTCATTGATACTATCGTATCAGTTAAGGCACTGGTGTACATAACACCTGATGAAGATGCTGTGAAACTATCTCCTTCTTTCCCTCTTATAATGGCTTGTACTTTAATTGTCATACTTTCTTGTGCGGCATATAATGCATCGAAGTCTCTATTTGCAGTGTAGAATGCACCTTGATTGCTATATAATTGATCATTACTTATTACTTTGAATTCTTTAGCAAGTATTTCTTCAAATGTTAAGTTGCCACTTATATCGAACCCTAACATTTCTAAGTCTGATTGTGATAATCTATTATTTGAATCTACTTGTAAAATGATTCCAGGTTCATCTGTATTGATTTCTCCTATTAATATATCATAGCTACCATTGATTGTTGGAGATAATTCTCCATTAATGTTATCAGGTATAACTTGCCACCCTGTCATAGGGTTATCCCCCATATCAATCATGCTATATTTACCCTCTGAATTTTGTGTAATTATATTCATTGCTGTGAAATATGAGAAAGCTGCCCCTCCCAACAATTCTTCATCCAATCCATTTATGTATTCTACATATTCTTTGCTAATAACATTTTCATGTACTATCTGTTCTGTTATATCTACTAGCGGTTCTATTTCTTCTGTATCAGAATATTTGTCCATTGATGTTTGTGCCTGTTCTATACTTAATTGGTTCATTGTCTCTTGATTCATTTCAGCGGCTTGTTCCGCAATAATAATTGGCATTTGCGATAATGAATCTTGTTCAAAATTATCTATTTGAATATTAAATCCATTTGATAAAGACATGATTAAAGTTATTCCAATTATCCCAATACTCGCAGCAAAGGCTGTTAATAAGGTTCTTCCTTTTTTTGTTCTTATATTATTAAACGATAAACTTAAAGCAGTCATGAAACTCATTGCTGTTTTCTTAATACTAAACTTTTCATCTTTTTTGACTTTTTTATCTATTGGATTTGTATCTTTAATAATTGAACCGTCTTGAACCTCTACTATTCTGGAAGCGTATTCGTTTGCCAACTCCGGGTTATGTGTTACCATGATAACTAATTTGTCTTTAGATATTTCTTTTATAAGTTCCATTATTTGAACACTTGTTTTTGTATCTAAAGCCCCTGTAGGCTCATCTGCTAAAATTATATCTGGATCATTAACTAGCGCTCTTGCTATTGCAACGCGTTGCATTTGTCCACCAGATAATTGATTTGGTTTTTTGTGGGCATGGTTTTTTAAACCGACTTTTTCTAAAACCTCTAGAGCTTTTTTCTTTCTTCTTTTTGGTGAAACACCACTCAATGTTAAGCTCAACTCAACGTTTGACAATACACTTACATGGGTTATAAGATTATAACTTTGAAAAATAAAGCCAACACAATTGTTACGGTATGCATCCCATGATGTATCTTTAAATTTTTTTGTTGATTTACTATTTATTACTAAATCACCTGTATCATAACGATCTAGGCCACCTATTATATTTAATAAAGTTGTTTTACCAGAACCTGAAGGTCCTAAAATGGCAACAAATTCACTTTTACGAAAATTAAGTGATACGTCTTTTAAGGCATGTTGAACGAAATCACCTGTTTTATAACTTTTACTAATTTTTTTTATTTCTAACATATAATTTTCCTTTCAACTTATTATAACATGTAATTATGAGAAAATTGTGGGATTTTATTTTCTTTTTGATTTTCCAGTTTCTCCATCTTTATTATTTTTATTTGTTCTAATTGTTATATCTAAAATATTCTTCTTCTGAAGATATTCCATTTCCTCTGCGCTGACAGTTACTATGAATTCTCCTCTATTCTCTTTAGTTGAATTATTACCTCTTACTATTATTATTTTTAATTCTTTATCATCTTCACTTGATTCTTTTGCTTTAATTGGAAATCCGTTAATATCTTTTTTTGCAAATTTTGCCATAGCATCAATATATGTTTCTTCTAAATCAAATCCGTTGTCATTAAAATATGTGAAGACTTTATTAATCTCATTGATTGTTAATTTTGCTGTATCATCGTTCATTTTTTTGTTTGCTTCTAACTTCGTTAAAATATCATAACACAATTCATTTGCCACATCATCATTAATTAAATTTATTCTTAATTTCATTATTTTAGAAATAACTTCCCTTTTCTTTTTAGAGGTTCTAGAATTACTTAGCATTAAATATTCATTTGCTATAATTTGACGATGAGGATTTTGTGTAATAAATTCTTCTGCTTCTATACATTCTATTAATTCAATACTATCTTGCAACTTGTCAAATCCTAGAGAGTCTCTTCTACTTTCTTTAATGTCTATGACAGGTAAGTATAGATATTTGTAATTTTTCTTCAAGCAGTTTAATTCTTCTTTACTTAACGTTAGATCAAGTATCATATCAAGAGAATCATATATAGAATAATCGATGGTTTTTTTAGCAAGGTCCATTAGAATTAATAAAAAATTCTTTTTTGATGCATCTTTATTGATTAACTCTTCATCTATTAATAATTGTTGATAATAGGTATTACTATTAAATATCTTTGTTAATAACAATGCTGTTCTTTGATACTCTTTTGATTTTTGTTCATATATATCGATTACTATTTCATCATCTTGATATGATGGAAATTCTTGTTCTCTACTAGTTATAGTAAAATTATCCAATGATACCATGTCAGGTATTGTTACAATTAATGCATTTAGACTATCTAAATCTACCTTCGCTAATCTTTCGGCAATTTCATCTATGCATTGTTCGTTCATTAGAAAATAATCATATGTAGTACTTGTCATCCATGCTGATGAATCTTGTTCTTTACTCAGTTGCTTGTAAAACTTATGTCGTTCTTTTTCAAGTTTAACATAATTAATTAAATCCTTATAAACTTCTTTCATAGTGCCACCTCTGTAGCATTATTATACATAATTTACTATAAAAAGGAAACTTTTTTTATTTTGTGATATAATTTATTTAGGTGATTATTATGCAAAGATATTTTTCTAAGGAAAAGAAAGACAATTTTTTATATTTAAGTAACGAAGACTTTTATCATATTTTTACTGTTATGAGAATGAGCATAAATGATTTAATTGAAGTTGTTTATGACGAACAATTATATATTGGTAAAATTAGCAGTCATGATAGAGTTGAAATCGTTGAGTTAATAGATGAGAAAGAAGTTAAAACAAAAATTTCTTTAATCATCCCTATATTAAAAGAGCAGAAAATGGATTTTATTTTACAGAAAGCTACAGAGTTAGGCGTTAGTGAAATTATTCCTTATAATGCTGTTCGCTCTGTGATTAAAATTAATGGTAAAGAAAAGAAGAAAAGCGAAAGATGGCAAAAAATTTGCAAAGAAGCTAGTGAACAATCTAAGAGACTTACTGTTCCTACTGTCTGTGATATTTTATCTTTAAAAGATATTGTTAGCCTTGATGGTGAAAAATATATTTGTAGTACTTTAGAAAAAGAGAGATTGTTAAAGAATGTTTTTCCATTAAATGACAATGGTTCTATTTTCTTTATTTTTGGTCCTGAAGGTGGTTTTGATTCTAAAGAAGAAAACTTTCTAATTGAAAATGGATTTCTTCCTATTTCTTTAGGCGATAATATTCTTAGGGCTGAAACTGTTCCTTTATATTTAATGAGTATTATTAATTTCAATTGTAATATATAAAAAAAATAGAACTTATACTGTTCTATTTTCTTTTTCTTTTTTATCTAAATATGCTCTTGATATTGTTAATTTATATAATGTTGTATCCGACATTATTACAAAGTAACTTTTTTCATTAGGTATAACTTCATAATAGATAATTGGTTCTTTAGTTATATCATGTGCATCTACTAATTCTTCAATCGTCATTACTCTGATTTTATTAGCAAATGTTTCTTCATTAAGAGCTGGTTGTTTGCTCGTAACAATTATGCGATCGTATTCACGTAAATACTTACTAACAGTTTTTGTATAGATATCTCTTTCGCTTGCTGTTTTAGCAATTATATATATACTAACTATTAATAATGTTATAGCAATTGCAATAGATGGAATAGCTAATAAGAAATAAGTCATATCTGTTATTCCAAAAATTGAATTTAAATCTTCTCTTATCGAATTGTTAAGACTAGTATTTGTAGTATCTATTTCAATTGTTTTTTCATTCAATGGCATTACTATTGAAAGTTCATGTGGTAAATTAATTACTTCTTCATAACCCTCCGCATCACCAGTAGTAGTTAGTTTCATTGTAACTGTTAACTGACTTGTAGTAATTAGGTTGTAATCTTTTTTGAATGCTGTTACATAAGCATCATATGATAAGTAATCAAGTTTTACTTCTTCATGTATTCTAAAACTTTTATCAACAACTGAATCTACTTTACCTGTTGCTAAACTTGTTTCTCTATTATTAATTAATTTATCATTTTGATCAAATATTTCGACGTTCGCTAGTATTTCGTAGTTATACGCAAAATCCAGGTCCATAGTTGAATGTATTTCATAATTAAAATCTAATTCAATATTATCAATTAATGATGATATTAAATTCATATTTGTATCAATGTAGTCAGTTTCATAATAATCATTTTCTTCTAGATATACTTTGTAATCAATACTACCCATTTCATTATATTCAACGTATTCAGACGGTTTTCCAAAACTAAAGGACATCGTTACTAATAGATAACTCACAACACTGAAGAAAATTAAAGGTAAGATTAAAAAGATAACATACATTCTTTTTTTCAGTTTACTATTGTTGTTAGTTACAAGATAAGTTTTTTCTTTTCCTTCGTATCTAACTTTTGCACTCATATTTTTCCTCCTTTTTATCTTTAGATGTTATTATTTAGCCATATAGTTGGGTATCCAATATATTTAATACTGTATACTACTTTTCCGATAATCATATCTTGTGTGACAAACCAACTATCTTCTGTATAATTGTTATCACCCTTTGTAGTGTACTTTATTTCACCATCTATTTCTTCTATTTTTACAATTCTATGCACAACCACTTTATTGGTGTGTTCAAATACTAGTATATCTCCTATTTGTAACTCGTTCATTTCATCTTCTGCTAATTTTAAAACAACTGCAACGTCACCAACATCTAGTGCTGGTTCCATTGATCCAGAACCTATACTTAATGCATAGATTTTGAATAATCCACTTGTTAAAACTATCATCGCACACATTAATAAGATTATTATAATGGTAATTATACGACTTAGTAGACTAACTTTACTAGATTCTACTGTCTTTGTAAATTCTTTCTTATCCTTTTTTTTCGCCATTAGTTTATACGATATGTACATTATTATTAATGGAATTAAGAACAAGAAAATTGCAGACAAATAATCTCCTAAATTTGGTATGATAGGTACTAAGAAAATACTTACTTCCATAATTAAGCGATATACTATATTCGGTAAATAACCATAGTCTTTAACTAAATATGTTAACATTATGTTATTAGCTATACTTGGTAAAACAATCAATGCCAGTATAGTAACTAGTTGATAATTATTACTAAAGTCAAACGTTGTTGTTTTTAGCGATATATCTAGTAATATAAATATTGTCGTTAATCCAAGTAATAGTATTTTATTATCTGGTCCTATTTTTTTAGCAAATGCATATCTTGTGACTTCTGATAGTATTATTAAAACTGCTATTGGCACTATATTAGTTAAGATACTTAAAGGTTCTAAATTGTAAATAGTTTTTGAAAAACCTAAAAATATTCCTACTATATATATTAGCATTTGATAAGATATGGTAAAGATAACAATATTCATAACCATTTCTTTACGATATCTATTTTTATCTTTTTCGAATCCAACAAGTAATTTAATAACTAATAGTATTATTACTAAAAATGTTGAAATAATAAAAGGGTTACTTTGTTTTACAAACAATATATTAAGAATTAAAAGTATTGCTGCTGTTATTTCTGTAAGCAATAATATAATTGCACTTCTTTTCATATCATCACCTTCTATTATTGTTTTATATAAATAGTGAAAATAAGTACATAGAATTCTGTACTTATTTTCGTATCATTATCTATATTACGCTTGGTCATAAATAAGTGTAGTTGTTCCAACTGTGATAGTTACAACGTCTGAAGGTAATTTATCAGCTGTTATAGTATCTAGGTATGTAATTGTTAGTTTTAAACTAGCCACACCTGTTGTATTTGCTAATGAATCTCCAATATTAATTCCTGATCCATCTGCATATGTTACTGTATGTGTAATAAATGGGCAAACGTTATCTGCATCAGTTGTAGCATTTGCTCCTGTTCCTGTACATGTAATCAAACCTGGAGTAATGCTTCTTACTTCTGCATCGAATGTTCCTGTGTTTTGTACATCAAATGTATATGACACTGAATCTCCTGGTTCGTTTAATACTACTTCATATCCTTCAATTGCTGTTGTTCCGTTTAATTGTGGTGCAACAGTTTCACTAGCAGATCCACCTAATGAAGCTGCTCCTAGGTTAGCGAATTGAATATTCCATCTTGAAGATGTTACTTGCCCTTCCCCACCAATTGTTAATGTACGACTGAATGCCGCGAAACCTAATGATAATCCTCCGACAGCTACAAAGATAGCTATCATTACTAATGTTCTGATTTGTCTTTCTGTTTTCATCTTTTTCTCCTTATTTTTTTGTTATTTGCAAACTATGGGGCTTGTACGTAAACAATACTCAAGCCTAAGTCAGTTATATTAACTGTCTCCTCTGGTTTGTCATCTGTAGTATAGGTGTATCGTAGTTTGATTTTTTTTGTCTCACCAGCATCTAGTGTATTCCCTGTTGCTATGGCTGTTCCATCTTCATAGGTCATTAGACTTACAAAATTGCCACATACAAGGGCTTCGTCAGTTGCTGCATTTGCTCCTGATCCTGTACATGTTGGTGTTAACAATTGTACTGTGTCGATTACTGCATCAAACGTTCCGTTATTCACTATATCAACTTCATATTCCACATAAGCGTCTAATCCATTGAAAGTAATGTTGAAGCCTGAAATAGTTGCTACATCTGAATCTAAGCTTGGAGCTTGATTTTCAGTAGCATTGTTTAAATCAGCCTGTACAATATTTTTAAAACTAATATTCCATGAGCTTGGGTTTATATATGTTGTTCCTTCAATGTTTAACGTTACAGTTATACTTGCATAGGCAACTGTTATTCCCCATACGACTAATCCAGCACATAGTAGCACTGATAGTAATATTTTTTTTGTCCTCATGTTTTATTCACCTACATATTAGTTTAACCAATACCTTCCTCTACTATTCTTATTAATTATAGCATTACGATATTTCTTTGTAAATTGTTTTTATTTTTTTTACACTAGTTTACATCTATATTCATTCTTTTTTTGTATATTCGTTTATATTATACCCTTCTTTTAATTCAATAAACTTAGATATTCTAGGATGTATAGCTTTTTTTGGACAACTATATATACATTTCATGCACATCATACACTTAAATTTAAATTTGATTTTTTTCTTTAGTGTAATATTTTTCTTAGAACAAGTTTTAATACACAGCCCACATTTGATACATTGTTTATTTGCATAAAGTTCTAATCCAAATAACCTTACAAATAAACTTTCTATATAATGAACATTAGAGATGATCCTAATATGCAGTGGTATCTTTACATTAGTATTAATATTTTTTCTAATATTATTAGCAATTAGTTCTATTTCTTCTATACTTTCTTTTATTATTTTTTCCCCATATTCTTGTGGAAACTTTTTTACTATAGTTAATGGCATTGCTAAAATTTTATAAACTCCTATTTCTATTTTCTCTTTTTGTGCTTTTTTTATTAGATGATAACCTGCTGCCTGATTGATAGAGCCTGTTGTGCATCCTACTGCTATGACACTTAGTTTCTTGATGTTTTTAATTTGACTTTTTAAAAAAAGAGGTACTTTAAAAGCATGAATAGAACTCATAATGATTAGATGTTCACAATCTATAAGGTGATCTTCATAAATTATATTACAATCTAGTTTTTCTTTTAATATATTTGCTAAATAACTTGTATTACCTGTTGGACTGAACACTAGTATTTGATATTTATTCATTTTATTCTCCTTAGAATTGTTTTTTTACAACTTTTTTTCCTTAGTTTTGGATGTTGTTATTCAGAAAAATATTGTCATATTTTATTACTACTCTTTCCTATTATATAATAACATAAAAAAAGCAACTACTGCTAGTTACTTTACTAATTCTAAATTTTGGTTATTAATTCCACCTAGGTCATATATATTTGTATATCCCAAATCAATTAATTTATTTACTGCCTCTTTGCTTCTTGTTCCACTTTGACAATAAAGATATAGTAAACTATCTTTATCTGAATATTTTTTTGTTATACTCTCTATTTCATCTAAAGGAATGTTGACACTTTCTTTTAAATGGCCTTCGTTATATTCAGCATTTGTTCTTACATCAATAATTATACCTTGTTCATCTAATTTATACATTTCTTCAAAAGTTAATGTTTGATAACTTGTATCTTCTTTATAAACATCATAACTATTTTCATCAAGATTATTAATTGCAGCTTTTATATCTTCATCATATACTGAAGCATATCCTGAAAATGTTTCTTCTCCTATGATCATATATGGAACTCCTGTAGCTTCCTCACCCATTTTTGTAGATAATTCTTTCATGAACTCTTCATTTGATTCATTATACCAAGTCTCAAACATATTTAAAGTGAATTTGCTTTTATAATCTTCTGGTAATTCATTAATAAACTCTTTTAAGTTTTCACAATGAGAACACCCATCTCCCCAAAATAAATAAATATTTGGTTTTTCTTCAAATGTTATATCTTCTACACTCGTTACTACTTTCAAACCTTCTGGAGTAGTATCTAAAATACTGGTTGTTACTATTAATGCTATTATACTAATTGTTATTAGTCCTATTAAAATTATTATATTTTTTTTCATCTCTTCCACCTCGTATTAATTTTCTCATTAATACCCCTATTATGAAATAACTTTGAAGTTGAAAGTGTTCAACTTATAGTTGAGTTATTGTTCATTTTCACAAATACATCCTTCTGTAAAAGTAAATGGTATTTGAAAAGTGTTTGTTTTTGCTTCTTCATTCATTGCAATGGCCTCTATATATAAATCATTGGATTCGTAAGATTTACAACTTGCTTCATAGTTGACTATATTAAAACTCACTTCTTTAATTAAATCTTTAAATAAGCTGTTATTTTCATTTATAATATGATGCTCGTCAATAAGAATTAATTGGTCTTTATTTTTTTCATATAGATTGAATGTTATTTCTTTATATACTTCTTCATTTTCTTTACCTGTATATTCAATGTTAGATACATATATCGATGAGGCATTACTATTAAAAACAACACAACCATTAACAGTAAAATCATTTGAATCAGTTGAGATTAGTTTTAAAATTAGACTGTCATCTTTTAAGATGAAAAATAAAGATAAACCAATTGTTAAACAAATTAGAATTATTATTATAATTGTTTTTTTGTTGTTTTTTTCTTTTTTTGTTTGTTGTTTTAGAACACCATTTAATAAACTTTCTAAATCGACATTAAACTCTTCTGCTATTTGTTTTAATATTGCTATATCAGGAATGTTTTTACCATTTTCCCACTTTGAAACCGCTTGAAAGGTTACACTTAATTGATCTGCAAATTGTTTTTGAGTTAGATTGTTTTGCTGTCTTAATTCTTTTATTACTTTTGCAATATTACTATTATCCATCATGTACTCCTTTATTTAGTAAAATCATTATATCATATAAATTAGTTAATATTATCGGTTTTATTACTTACATCTTTTTAATCGTTTTTTCAATTAAACTAACACATTCTTTAACTGTTACTTTGGATGTATCTAAAGACAAATTATAATTATTTAAATTATCTCTTTTTTTACCTGTATAAGTACTGTAATACCTTTTTCTTTTTTTATCTATGTTATTTATTTGTTTTTTTATAAGTTCTTCGTCTTTTTCATTATTATCTTTTTCTATACACCTTTTTATTTTATGGTCAATATTAGAAGAATAGATAAATACTTTGAACGGATTGAATTCATCTAGTAAATGGTCTGAGCATCTTCCTACAAAAATAGCATTTCCATTCATTGCTAATCTTCTTATTAATTCGGCTTGTTTAAATTGTACGTTGTTATTTACTAAATGTTTATGATTTTTAAACGTATTGGCAAATGTTAAATTATAGTGATGAAGACTATGTTTTTCACTTATTTTATCAATATAGTTTTTATCAAGATTCATATCACTAGCAATCATGTTAATTATTTCTTCATCGTAATAATTGTATCCTAGAGCATCTGCAAGTCTCTTACCTACTTCTCTTCCTCCTGATGCAAATTCTCTTTCAATAGTGATGATGTTTAAATCTTCATTAGGTTTATCTTTGTAGTTTTTAGAATACATGTATTTTGTTTTGTATTTATTAAGGTAATAGATTGAAATAAAGAATGTTAAGAACTCTGCGAGAGGTATAGCAATCCATACTCCTGTTACTCCTATTAGATTAGGTAGCACTAATAAGCAAATTGTGATAAGAATGAAAGTTCTTAGAAATGATAATAAAGCCGATACTAATCCGTTAGAGTATGCAGTGAACATAGCGGATGTATATATATTTAGTCCTGCAAAGATAAAACTGATAGCAAATAGACTCAAACCTTCTTTAGTTAAGTTATATACTGGCGAAGAGGAATCTGTAAAGATAGATGCAATAGGTTCTGATAGAATAATTGCTGCAATTGTTGAAGTTAGTGAAAAGATTAATACTAACTTTATACTTGTCTTAAATATCTTCTTTAAGTTTTTACTATTTTGTTCACCATAATTAAAACTGATTACTGGAGATATCCCCATAGAGTAACCCATAAAGATGGCGTTTAATAGTAACTGTGAATAAATGATAACAGTTATAGCAGCTACTCCATCATTTCCTATTAAGTTAAGCATCGATACATTAAATAAAAATGTTGTAATAGCCATCGCTATATTACTAACCATTTCGCTCGATCCATTTAAGCAAGTGTTTTTTAATACTTTTAAATTAATTTTAAACTTTGTGAAATGTAGATTGTCATTTTTATTAAAGAAGATGATCATTCCTATTACAAAAGGAACAAAGTATCCTAACCCAGTTGCAAGAGCAGCACCAGATATTCCCATATTAAAGGTTTCAATAAAAACATAGTCAAGAACAATATTAGTTATTCCTCCTGCCAACATGGATATTAGAGTTAATCCTGGTTTATTAGCAGTTACTAGTGCTGTTTGAAATATTATTTGGATAATTAAGAATGGTAAAAACATTAGTATTAATCCTAAGTAATCTTTGCAGTAGGTATATATTTCATTATTGGCTTGTAATAGATTTAAAATTGCATCTAGGTTTAAATAAAAGATTACGGATATTACTATACCTAGTATTCCTCCTACTACAGTTATTAAAGTAAAGTTAGATTTGGCTTCTTTCTTTTTACCTTCTCCTAGTAATTTTGCAATAATAGCATTTCCACCTGTTGCTAACATAAGAGCTAGAGCAATAATAATAGATATAGCTGGATAGACAACATTAATGGCCGATAAAGCATCTTCTCCTACTAAGTTTGATACAAATATACCATCAACCATTGTATAAAAAGACATAAATACCATTGTAAAAATAACTGGTAAAGTAAATAATATTATATTTTTTAAACGCATGTTTTTGATCATTGTATCACTCCTGTTTACATATTATAGCATATAAAAACTAACCATTTCTAGTTAGTTTCGAACTTTAATTCTTTTATTTTAGTATAGTCAATATTATATACTTGTTGATAGATTGAACCACAATTTAAAAAAGTAGTTTTTTCTTTAGAAATATTTAATAAATCTAATACTTCTATTACTTCTTGTTCACTTGGACCTTCTATTTCTAGATAGGGTGGAATTAATGGCCATGAATCAATATCTATTTCGACATTTTTATAACGATATCTAATTCTTTTATTTTCTTGATAATTATTATACTTATATCCCATTACTCTAAGCAGTTCATTTGTTTTATTAAAATCATCTACTTCTATTTCTAATTCTTCTGTTCCTTCAATGTTTTCTTCGTTAGTTATTTTTTTGTAAGTTAAAGTTATTTCTTTTCCATCTGTTCTTAGTCTTAACCACTCATCTTCTTTTTCTGGAATCATATCATAAACATATCTTTGATAGTTCATTTCTTTTTCAAAAGTTGCACCTATCTCTTTAATTTGTCTAGTTATTTGTTCAACGTCTATTTCTAGTACTCTGATTTCATATTCTATATTCATAAGATTTCCTTTCTATTTATATTGTAACACAGTTTATGTTATACTTGTTTTATAATGTTGGAGGCTTTATGAAACTAAAAAAAAGATATATTGTTATATTAAGTATAGTTATTATTATTATCTCTTTAATTATAATGATTATTCCTTGGGAAGTTAAACCTGTTTTATTTAAGAATGGTGATGAATACCGCATTGTTTCTTATAATTTAAAATATGCAGAAGAAAATGATGAGTTTATTAAAAGAAAAGAATTGATGATTGAGCAACTACTTACTTATGAATCTGACTTTATAACAGTCCAAGAAGCTAATTATGGGTGGATGAATGATATTGACGGTCTTCCTACTCTACTTAATGATTATGACTATGTTGGTGTTGGGCGTGAAGATGGCGATACACAAGGTGAATATGCTGCAATATTTTATTTAAAAGATAAATTTGAAGTTGTTGAAGCAGAAACTATTTGGTTATCAAAAACACCTAGTGAGGTTTCTATAGGATGGGATGCTTCTACATATAGAATCTTAACTTCTGCTACTTTTAAAGATATTGAAACTGGTGATGTTTTTGTTGTTAATAATACTCATTTGGATCATATAGGTAGTGTTGCTAAGGAAGAGTCTATTAATTTGATCGTTGATTACTTAGAAAAATTAGATTATCCTTATATTCTTTCTGGTGATCTAAATATCCCTGATTTTTTTAATGATTATAAAACTTTGGTTGAAGTAATGGATGATAGTAATGTTATTGCAACTGACAGTATGAAATATGGTACAGTTAATTATAATTTTAATTCTAATTTGTTTCATTTTATACGAATCGATTATGTATTGATGAGTAAAGGAGACTTTAGCGTTTCTACTTATAGAGTTGATCCTACTTATAAATATAACGGTAAGCCTATTAGTGACCATTTTCCTATTATAGTAGATTTTGTATTGAATAACTAAAAATTATTATGTTATAATATTTATTAAAGGAGGTGTTGTACGATGAGATTAATTCTTTTCAAGTCAACTCCTTCTTTTTTGATTTCTATTAATATAGACTAACTAGCAATAGTTAGTTTTATATTGAAATAATATTAGTAAGTGGAGGTGTTTATGGCTTATATTATTGCGATTGATGGACCTGCTGGTTCAGGAAAAGGTACTGCTGCAAAGATGATTGCACAAAAATTAAATTATATTTATATTGATACAGGGGCGATGTATAGAGCAGTAGCACTTAAGTGTCTTAGAACTGGAATTGACGAAACTAATGAAACTAAATTGTTGGATTTATTAGTTAAGATCGATATTAGATTTAAAAGTTCTAATGGAATATTTGAAGTTTATTTAGATGATGAGAATGTTTCGATGGATATTAGAACAATGGAAGTAGATGAACTAGTTCCAAAAATTGCTGCTAATTCTCATGTAAGAGATAGAGTTACGGTTATACAAAGGCATATCAATAAAGATACAAATATTGTTATTGAAGGTAGAGATATTTGCACGAAGATATTTCCTAATGCTCAAGTTAAAATATTTTTAGATGCTTCTTTAGATGTTAGAGCACAAAGAAGATATGAACAGAATTTGAAAATGGGCATTGAATGTAACTATGATGAAATTCTTGAAAACATTAAAGAACGCAGTAGAATGGATCAAGAGAGAGCTGTTTCTCCATTAGTTATGGCTGATGATGCAACTTATATAGATTCTAGTGATAAAAGCATTGAAGAAGTAGTAGATATTATTACTAAATTAATTGAAACAAAAATTAATCAAAAAAATGAATATGAATTTGAATCGTAGTGTAATTATTAAACTCAACCTTGTGTTGAGTTTTTTTCAACTAATAAGTTATTTATTAATTATGATGATAGTGTAATAATGATGTTAGGAGGAAGAAAATGAAAAGAAAGAAAGGTTTATTGATACTTTGTTTATTTGTTATATTGGGAATAGTTACATTCTTTTTATATAATAGTAAAGAAGTATTAGAAGAAGTTAAAAGTTTAATTGCTATACAAAGAGAATTAGAAAAGGAATTTAAAATAGAAGGATATACTTTTGATAATCCTAATGTTATTTTAGATCCTTATGATAATTCTCCATTAACTGCTTTAATTATTTTTGAAACAGAAGAAGAAGTTAGTCCTATTGTTACTATTAAAGGTAAGGATGTACAGACTACTTATACACAGGAGTTTGAAAATAGTAAAGAGCATTACTTACCTATTTTAGGGTTGTATACTGATAGTGAGAATGAAATTATTTTAGAAGTAAACGGAGAATCAAAGTCAATTATTATTGAAACAGAAGAATTGCCAGAACATGTTGTTTTAGCAGAATATGTTTATAGTGATAAGGCGATGTTAGAAGATGAATTGTATTTTTTCACACCTTCTAGTGATGGTCCTGTTAGTGCATATGATGTGAATGGTGATCTTAGATGGTATTTGACAAATACTGGAACTTGGAAAATTGAAAAATTAGATAATGGTAATATGTTATTATCAACTGAGAGAATTGTTAATCCACCCTACTTTACAACAGGATTATACGAAATAGATATGTTAGGAAAAATTCACAATGAATATACTTTAGAGGGTGGATATCATCATGATTATTTTGAACTTGATAATGGAAATTTAATTGTGTTATCTAGTGATTTTGATACAGGTACTGTTGAAGATGTTATTGTAGAAATAGATAGAACTACAGGTGATATTGTTAAGTCAATTGATCTTAAAAATATATTAAATATGACAGATGGTAAAAGTGAAGATTGGATTGATTATGATTGGTTTCATAATAACTCGGTTTGGTATGATGAAGAATCTAATTCTTTGACTTTATCAGGAAGACATCAAGATGCTGTTATTAATATTAATTATGATACGGAAGAATTAAACTGGATTATTGGTGATTCTACTAATTGGAGTGATGAATATCAAAAATATTTTTTCACACCTATTGGGGATAATTTTGAATGGCAATGGGCTCAACATGCTGCAATGATTACGCCAGAAGGTTATGTGTTTATATTGGATAATGGTAATAATAAATCTAAAATAGAAAGTGAATATGTTCCTGCAGAAGAAAGTTATACTAGAGGTGTTATGTATGATATTAATACTGATGATATGACTATTAGACAAGTATGGCAATATGGTAAAGAAAGAGGAAGTGAATTTTATTCTCCTTATATATCTGATGTTGATTATTTAAATAGCAATCATTATATAGTTCATTCTGGTGGGATTGTTTATGTAGATGGAAAAGTTGCTAACTCCCCTGCTGGACTTATTAACTCAGATAAGTTAGTTTCCAATACTGTGGAAATATTAAATGATAAAGTTATATTTGAAATAAAATTACCTACTAATAATTATAGAGTTGAAAAGATGGATTTATATGATAACTTTGTATTTGAATTAGGGAATGCTAATAGTTATGGAACTCTTGGTGAAACTAATTTTGATGAATCTAGAATTGGTTTTGTTTTTGATGCACAAAGTATTGATGAAGATTATACTAATAAAAAGATTGAATTAACTAAAGAAATAGATCGTTTAGTGGTTAATGGGATCTTTACTAGAGAGGACGAAGTTAAAGTAATTCTTTCTAAATTAGGACAAATAAAAGAATATGATGTTGTTATCAGTACTAGACCTTATACTGCTTTATGTGTAGATATTTTTACAGAAGAAGACTTGAGTGTGACTAAATATATTAATGAAGATGGATTAGATGGTAAATATAATTTATATATTGAATTAAATGGTAAAATATACGATACAGAAAAAGCAATAAGTTTTAATTAGTAGATTTAAAGGAGGTGATATATATGGCAAAGAATTGGTATCCAGAAATAGATAAAGAAGTTTGTGTTTCTTGTGGCGTTTGTATTGAGAGATGTAAGAATAATGTATATGATAAAAATCTAGCACCTACTCCAGTAGTTGTTAATCCTGATAACTGTTGTGGAGGATGTCATGGATGTGGTGATATGTGTCCGGTTGGAGCAATAACCTATTTTGGTGAAGATAAATAAAGTAAAAAACCATTAATCAGATTAGTGGTTTTTCTATGCGAAAATTTTATAAAATCAGAGATAATATCAATGCTACTGAGAAAACTATAATAATTGATGTAATCATAATAAATAGTGTTCTTGAGTAACCTTTTGGTGTTATCATGTTATTTTCATCTAATTTTTTAATATTAGGATGTAATCCAACAAAGTAAGTTGCGATTGAAAGTATCATTGCAATAAGAGCATATACTTTTAGAGTTTCACTTCCTTCTATTAATATTACAACAAGTAAAACAATAAATATTAACTTTGTACCTGCAACCCAGTTAACCATATATCGACCAAATATTTCTAAGTTTTTATCTTTAATAAGTGGTGTTAGGTTGTTAAAAATTGCTACTCCATTACCATATTTAAATGATGGAAAAAAATATAAAATAATTACATTTGTTAATTCCATTATTATGAATGCTATAATTGCTATATCTAAAATATTCATACTATTTTCCTTTCCCTATTAGTATTCTTGTTTTCACTATATTGATCAATATATTTTTCTACAAGACTGTAGTCTATAGAACTGTATTTCATTGCTTTTTTTATGGGTCCTGTAATACCACCATATTGTTTTTGATAATATTTTTCTTGAAATTCTTTTTCCATATTTATAGATACATTTTGATAAACACAGGCCATCTCTTCTCCTAATGATTCTGTTAAAAATAATTCTTTTTGTCTTTTAGAGTTTATAAAAGTTAATGTGTCACAAACTTCTTTACCAAATAACTCTTGTAACTTCAAAGCAATTTTCACTTCTTTAGGATATCCACATGCACTTGTTCTTAAAATTTTTTTTGAAGCTAATTCTCTTGTTTTCAATTCTGTAAAACCCTCTTCTAATGCAGAAGCACCAGAAGCACCACAGAAATGCATTGTTTCGTGCAATACATTGTCGAGATAATAATCTTCTACTGTTTTTCCACTTATGAACAGATGCTTTATATAAGTAACAAAAGTATTATTATTAGAAATTAAAGTCTCATCGTTATAAACTTTATGATTTTTATTC
>CAYJHI010000022.1:0-2147 GCA_964370085.1 uncultured Muribaculaceae bacterium
TTTAAATAACCATCTTCCATTTTAGCATAATGACCTGTTGCAATAAAATCAGCATTAAACTCTAAAGCTTTCTTTACAAACTGATCAAACTTAATATATTTGTTACACATAATATCAGGGTTAGGTGTTCTTCCTTTCTTTAACTCATCTAAGAAGTAAGTAAAAACATAATCCCAATATTCTTTAACAAAATCAACTCTATGAAGAGGAATATCTAACTTCTTACATACCTCTATCGCATCATTATAATCCTCTTCCTGAGGACAAATATCACTATTAGTATCTTTATGCCCCAAAACATCATTATTGATCATACTGTCCCAATTACGCATAAATAAACCTATGACATTATAACCTTCTTTTTTTAATAAATAAGCGGCGACAGAAGAATCCACTCCTCCACTTATACCAACTACTACTGTTTTCATTTAAATCACCACCAATATTATACTATATCTAACCAAAAATAAAAACCTCTAAAAGAGGTTAATTTTTAAGTAACTTAACAAAATTTAATAAATGAATACCCCCAATAATATGAATAGTTGCTAAACCACCAATGCTAAGTAGTACAAACCCATATTCAATAGAAGTAAAAAACATAAAACCACTAAACGAACTTAGAAAGCCTATACCTATAAAACATCCAAATATAATTAATAAAACTGCAATAGCCATACTTAATTTAATTGGTTTAATATCACTCTCATAATATTTAATTAATTTATTAACAAAGACATTACTAAGTACTACATATGCACTTGTTATAGCAATACATAATAAAATTAAAAAGATGTAAAGTATAAATATCACAGACATAAAAATATCACCAAATTTATAAGGACCTGCCAAATAATCATAAAACCACTGTGCATCTATTATAAAATTAACAAATATAAATAAACACGCAGTCGCAAACACAATACTTGCACTCATTATAACATTTTTCAAAAAAGAAATGTCATCAGAGTCAATCTCTTGATTATTGCTACTCTTATTATATAACTTAATAAAAGCAATACTAGGTATGCCAAAAGATATCCATCCTAATAAAGAACCAATCAAATTAAGTATATCAGAAAAACTACCAGAAGAACTAAAATAAGCACTACTAATCACACCTATAACTGCCGTAAAGATTGATAAAATACCTAAAGTTAAGAATAATTTAGAAGAAAAACTTTTTCTAAATACAACTTCTTTATTAGATAAATTAACAACATCATTCTTTATAACCTCTTTACCACAACTAGGACAAAACTTAATACTTTCTTTTAATTCAAAATCACAATTAATACATCTCATAAAACTCTCCTATATTAAAATTATATCACATCGAAATAAAACCAACAACCAATCTCATTAGAAAAGGAGATACAAACACTTCTATTAAAGAATTAAGAATTGAAAAACTAATACCTATTATAAAAACCCTAATATATTTATTCATAACAAGTTTAAAATTAATTTCTCTCTTCATAAATAAACTACTAAATAACCTAGCAGAAAACTTAATCGCATAAAATGATAATAATAAACTAATAATCAAACTAATAAAATGAACAGGAAATACATAAAGAAAAGATACTGGTATTGAAGAAAAACCATATATACTAATAATAGAAGTTATTGAAAACCCTAATACAAACCCCTTCATAAATAACATAAAAACAATAACAGGTATCCCTACTATTGAAATACCTAACAAGAATATTCCTAAACAATAACCCATATTAGTTATTAAACTATTTATAAGACCATTAACATAATTCATATTATCATCATTAAGACTATTAAAAAAAACATTCATCTGTTCTTCCACTAAAACCTTATCCGTATCCGATAAAATAAAAACAAATACCACTCCTAAAATAATACCTATTCCTATCAAAGAACATAACGTAATATAAAGCTTCTTTTGTTTAATAAAATTACTCTTAACTTGTTCCTTTGTTATAAACATATTATCACCTAATTAATCTTATTAAAAAATATATAAAAGATACAAACTTTTATTTTACAAATTTCTCATAATAAGTTATAATTATACTCGAGGTGACAAGATGAGTAATAAAGCTATTAAAGCTGTATCTTTGTTATTAGTAATAATTATGGTAACAGCATTTATTGCAGGCCTATTTATAGGA
>CAYJHI010000022.1:2247-20014 GCA_964370085.1 uncultured Muribaculaceae bacterium
ATCACCTATTATAAATATAACATAAAAGAAATCTAAATTAAAGATAAAAATCTACTCCTTTACAACATTCCCTACACTATTAAAAAATGACTCTAAACTACCTGTAATCAATTCTTCTAGTTGCTTTGATATAGAATACCCTGCATCTGAAATACTATTATTATAAGTGTTTTCCTCTATTATATAATCATTAACATCAATTGTTTTACCACTAGCAACATCCTCTTCAAATTGCTTAATTAACTCTTCTGTCATAACCGTACTATTTTGTAATTGTTTTTCTACATAATCAGGAGCTTGTGTAAAATAAAGAGCAAAAAAACTTAAGAATAGAAACAACCAAATACTACGAATTATATATTTCTTAGTCATAATAAACCCTCATTATATTTAGAAAGAACTATAGAAAAAGCCTCTATCGTATTAGCAACCTCTTCAATAGTATTATCTACTCCCCCACATTCTAATAAAATAACATTAGGATCAACATCTTGATTATAAATACCATTAACACCAGTTCCACTTTTCTTATAAACACCTCTAGATAAACCCGGATATAAATTTTCTATTAAATTATGTAAACCATAAGCAATCTCTAAGTTATCCTGATAATTATCATGTTCTAAGCCTACCACAAATAATACTCTAGCATAATTCTTACCATTGATTGTTTTAAATGTAATATCTCTACCTGCAGAATCACGGTGTACATCTATATAATACTTTAAACTACTATATTTTTCTTTAGCAGATTCCATAAAAGATTTGCTAACAGTATAACTATAAGAATAACTAAGACCCTGAGTATTTAAAATATCAGTAAAATTAGATTCTTCTACTATAGAAGGAAGACCTAATTTATTAAGTTCCTCTCTAAGTAAATAACTAGCCATCATTACATTAGGAACAATCTCTTCTTCTGCTAATGAACTAGAAGCATAAGTCTCTAGTTGATGTGTATTATAAATATAAACTAAAGGATCACTATTATCATTATTAGTATAAGGATCAATTACATACTTACTAACCTCTTGTAAAAACTCATAATCTTCTAACAAATCATTATCTCTTGCAATATCATACTCTACTAAACCATCATAATTACTAGCAAGTATTTTAGAAGGATCAAGTATCACAACACTCCCTAAAGATATATCATCATTAAAACTAGCATTACTAGAACTTAATAAGTATTTTACAAAATCACTATTATTAATTTTAACATCTATCTTACCCCAATCAATAAACATAAAAAAGAAAATAAGTAAAATTAATACAAGAACAACAAAAGAAGGAAACTTACTCTTTCTTTTTGAAACAAAACGTTTTTTCATAATACCTCCTTAAATTATATGTTTATTATATTAAAAAGATTTATCTTATCTTGTCAAAAAAAAGAAGAAGATTAATTTTCTTCTCTAAGTTTACTATGAAGAGCCTTATTAAGAGATTTACCAATTACTAAAGCTAGTTTTTCTATAACAAAATCTATTTCCTTAGGAGTAACCATTAAATTAGAGTTAAGTGGTGCTAAAACTTCAAACAAGAGACTTCTTCTCTCATCAGTAGTTAAACCTCCAATACTACCCAGTAACTTCTCTTTATCTTCGAAACTTAATGATTCATTATGATTTCTATAATCAATCATCGTACTAACCTTCATCTTGTTTTGTACTTTGTCTAAATTATCTTTGCTATAACTTATTTTTTTTAATAAATAATCAAAAGTATTATCAACGATCGTTAAAAAGTCTACTACAGTAGGAACACCTATTGCAATAACAGGTATACCAATTGTTTCTTTAGATAACTCTTTGCGGTTATTACCAATACCACTACCAGGATGAATACCCGTATTACATATTTGAATCGTTTTATTTAAACGTTCTATATTAGAAGCAGCAAGAGAGTCAATAACAATAACTATATCAGGAGTAATACCTTCAACAATACCCATAATAATATCAAACGTCTCTACTCCGGTAACACCCATAACCCCAGGCTTAAATGAAGCAACAGAAGAAAACCCAGGTTCTACATTATTACCTAATAAAAATAAATGCCTAGTAGTTAATGTATTATCTATTGTTAAAGGACCAAGACTATCTGCAGTACTTTTTTCATTACCTAAACCAATTATTAAAACTTTACTGTCTTCAGTAAAATTAACTTCCTTTAATATAGAAATACTCGCGTCTACTAACACCTTCTCCAGTAAATCACGATTAGTCATATCTGTTACATCTTCAAAACTAATTGTTTTGTATATACCTGGTTTTTTATTATATTTCGAAGCATTGCTATCATCTAAAATTATTGTTTCTAAAGAAATATCATCATAATTTATAACTTCTTTCTTTAAATCATTAATACCATCCCCAGTAATAGTTTCTGTAATTAAGTCCGTTCTAATTTCAAATTTTTCTAAGTCAATTTCATGTTTCATATCCTCACCTAAACATATTATGGATAAAATACACAAATTTATTTGCATTTTTCTAGATTTTTTGATAAAATTAATATGTTTATAAGGAAGAGGTGAAAAGAATGCCAAATATTAAAAGCGCAAAGAAACGTGTTAAATCAAATGCTAAAAAAGCTGAAGTAAATATTTTAATTAAATCAAGCATGAAAACTGCTATTAAAAATGTTGAAAAAAGTGTTAAAGCAGGAAATAAAGAAGAAGCTAGTAAAAACTTAAACGTTGCATTACAAAAAATCGATAAAGCTACTTCAAAAGGTCTTGTTCATAGAAACAAAGCTGCTAGAAATAAATCAAGATTAACTAAGTTAACAAATACAGTGAAGTAATTATTATTACTTCATTTTTTGAATAAAGGGGAAATATGAAAAAGATAATTATTGTCGGTATGTTAATGATTGCTTTAGGTTTTTGTTATATTTACCGTGAAGAGTTAGTGAAAATATATGTTGATACTTTTGTTAAAGGGCAAGAAGCTTCAGTATTAGAAACTGATAGTCCATATTATAAAGATATAGACTACGCTTTCGTTCAAATAACTAATGATTTTGAACCTAAAAACACTCAACATTTATTAAATATTTATTATACTGTTATCAATTCAGGGGCTAGTGAGTTTACTTTTTATTGTACTGACGAGTATACTACTTGTATTAATGATGTTGAATTACTAGCAAGTAATCAATCATTATTATCGCATGTTAATAATTTTGTACATAGTTATAATGGATTTAAATATGTATCTACTGAATATGATACATTAGGAAAAGTTACTATTAATATCAATCATACTTATAGTGAATCTGATATTAGTGTTATTGAAGAGGAAACTAATAGAATATTTAATGAAGTAATAAGTCCAGGAACTACTGTGGAAGATAAAATACAATTAGCGCATGATTATATTATTAATAATACTAAGTATGATTCTGATAGAAGTGATCATCAAATTATTAGATATCGTTCTGATACAGCATATGGACCTTTATTTGAAGGATATGGAATATGTTCTGGATATACTGATTTAATGGCTATATACTTAGATAAAATGGAAATACCTAATTATAAAGTGGCAAGTGAAAATCATATATGGAATGCAGTATATATAAATGGTGAATGGTTAAACTTAGATCTTACTTGGGATGATCCAATTACACAAGATGGTTCAGATGTTTTAGGAAATGACTTCTTCTTAAAAACAACAGAAGAAATAAGATTACTAGAAGATGATCAACATAACTTCCCAGTAGATATATATATTGAAATGAAATAAGAAAGACATTAGTTCTTTCTTATTTTTGTTCTTGCATAATAAAAGATGAGCCTCTTAATGAGCTTCATCTTTTATTTTTTTTATCCTCTTACTCTATACTTAACATCTCTAATATCCCATCGGTCTGCTGTTATGCCAAAACTTCTAAAAACTAGTTGTCTAGTTAGAGCCTTACGGCACGAGACTGACACGAAAACTGTAGTTCTTGTTGCTGTCACCAGTGCCTCCATAGAAATTGAAGACACCAGCACCGGTAGTAAAGAGGTTATAACCGCCGCGATAAAACCAAGGATCACTTCCTTTAACGGAGTATTTAGAATCTTGATAAAAACCTAACGTCTCTTTAGTTCCATCCCCTAACATTCCTCTTGTATAATCACTAGAACTTGATCCATACGCATAACTATTATAATATCTCGCTTCTGGTACACTACTAAATCCTGAATATGCTGGATAAAAAATACCACTTTCATCTTCCATATTACCCATCACATATTCAAATGCTCCTCCTGACATATCATATACTCCCGTAATATTTCCCGTTGTTGATGCTCCTGCTCCACAACTTCCTATTCCGTTTCCTCTGTCTATTATATCATTATAACTACATTGTGTTATCGCTATGCTTTCCCCAGGAGTTCCATTTGAATTACCTGTTATAAATGATGAATGTTTATTTTGATATACTTCTTTATTTGCTCCAGTATATGTTGTATTTCCATATTTCCCATATTTTGATTGAGAAAGGTATGCTACCACTCCCCATTCTGTATTCTTCATCATATGCGCATCATAACTTAAGCCACTTAATCCAAAGATATCATTTCCATTATCACCATTCATATATGTTCTCACACTATTAAACATATTTGATACATTTACAGTTCTCCAACTCTGTACACTTGGTGTTATGATTGGTTCTCTAATAGTATTAGATGTTACACTTCCTGTTGTACTAGTTTCGAATTTTCCTACCCATATACCTGATAATTCTCTATTTTCTGGACTTAATCTTGTAGTTGAATCATCACATGAATCTCCCCAACAAAAGGCTGGATTAGTATACCATTCGCTTACTGTATCTCCTGTATAAGCCGCTGCTCCAAGTTCTGTTGTAGTACTTTCAATCCATTTAATATCAAACGCTCCTGGAGTATTTACACTCGGTGTGCTACCACCACATCCTTGTACACCATATGTATTACCTATTGTATATGAATATCTTGGTATCCACACAAACATTGCATTTATATCTTCCATTGATATAACTGTTCCAGGATTAGAACTAACTAGTGTTGCTCTATTAGTGTCAGTTACTGTTACAGCATTTGCCCATTCTTGAACATTATAGTTATACCACTCTGTAGAAACATCTGCTTTGACCCAATTTGTTCCATCATATACAACTGGTATCATATCTCCCACTAACTCAGGTTCATTCGGTGTTCCTCCATGATCTGTAACATCCTTACATTCCGTTGTAGGCTCTACTTCTATTAACTTTACTCCATCAGGGAATGTTAATGGTGCAGTAGATAAACCTACATTAGAATTTACTGTTATAGTTTGAGCCGTACTACTGTTGTTAATAACTATTAAATTATAACTTCCTTGATATCCTACTTTTTGATATGCCGGCAACACAATACCTTCTTCTCTTGGCGTTTCAGTATCTATATAATATAAATTAGCATCTTCACTTGTACTAGTATAATATAAATTAAACTTAGCATCTATACTATTACCATTAGTTAATTTAATAGTAATTTCTTTCTTACTATTAGGTTCTATACTAATAGTATTATTAACTAAATCATCACTTTCAATTAAACTATATAAGTTTCCTGTAACAATATTTAATGCATTATTATGTTCTATACTTGTAGTAAATAACGCATAAGAAGTTAATCCTGTAATAGAAATAACTACTAATAACAAAGTCATAATCATTGACTTTTTATTTTTAAATAAATTGTTTTTAATAAAATACTTTAATCTCATATAAACACCTACTATTCTAATAGTATTATATAATTAATCTCATCTTAATACAATATAAAAAGGATATTTTACTATCCTTATACATTATATTTATTAATTAAGCTAACAAATTCTTCTTCTATTTCTTTAAGTCTTTCTTCTTTACTAGCCTCAAATCTAACTGTTATATTAGGTCCCGTATTAGATACTCTAATTAAAGCCCATCCATCTTCAAATAACACTTTAATACCATCTATATCTATATAGTTATAACCTTTTTCTTTAACATATTCCGCTATTTTATCTACCACTGTATTTTTAATCTCATCAGGAGAAGTAAACTTAATTTCATCTGTTGAATAATACTTGTTTATTCCCTCTAATAACTCTGATACTTTTTTATCATTATTAGATAGTAACTCTACTATTCTTAAACCTGCATAAAGTCCACTATCAAAACCTTCAAATTTATCCCTAAAATAAACATGTCCTGATAACTCTCCTCCTAATGGAGCGTCTATTCTCGCAGTTTCACTCTTAGTATATGAATTACCTGTTCTATAACAATAAGGAATACCTCCTAATTTAACAATTTCATCTTCTAATGCTTTACTACACTTAACATCATATAAAAACTTCTTATTACTAACTTTATTAATCATATCTCTAATCATAATAATCATATATAAGTCAGTAGCAATATAATTACCTTTTTCGTCAACTATTCCTAATCGATCTCCATCCCCATCAAAAGCAATCCCAATATCAGCTTTTGTCTCTAACACTTTTTCTTTAAGCATTACTAAATTACTCTCTACACATGGATCAGGATGATGATTTGGAAAAGTTCCATCACTATCTCCACAAATAACTTCTAAGTCAATTGGAAACATCTTATATAACTCTTCTGCAATTATACTAGTAGTACCATTACCCGGATCAATAACTACTTTTAATCTTCTATTACCAAAATCAAGTGATTTCTTAAATAACTCTATATAATCATTACGAATATCATAATTACTAACTAAACCACTACCTTCTCTAAATTCACCTTTAGTAATATATTCATATAACTCTTCTATAGTATCCCCTTTAATATTACCATTCTTATCATAAGCCATCTTAAACCCATTATCATCTTTAGGATTATGACTAGCCGTAACCATAATACCAGAATAAGTATCTAACTTAATCGCTGCATAATAATACATTGGTGTCGTAACTAAACCTAAATCAATTACATCTACTCCAGTACTAGTAATACCTTTTATTAAAGAAGTTGCAAGTTCTAAAGAAGATAATCTATTATCTCTTCCAATAACACATTTATTAAATCCCAAATCTTGTATTTTACTACCAAAACCTTTTCCTAAAGTATAAGCAAAAGTACTATCTATATCACTAGGATAAACCCCTCTTATATCATAACCTCTAAATACATATTTGTTTAACATATAATCCTCCTACAAAAATAAAGTCCAAATAATAACTACTATTGCTATTAATATTCTATAACCCATAAATATTTTAAAATCATGCCTCTTAAGATAACTAAGTAAAAACTTAATACAAATAAGCCCCATTATAAATGCTGCTAATATTCCACTGATAAAGAACCAAATATTATCCATTATTAAAGGCATTATATCTTGCGTCTTTATAATTTGTAATACAACTGCCCCTAAGATAACAGGCATAGCCAAAAAGAACGAAAACTTAGCAGCATCTTCTTTATTAATTCCTCTTAGTCTAGCAGCAGTAATAGTAGTACCACTTCTTGAAAAACCCGGTATAAGAGCAAACACTTGTAAACAACCTATCCATATGGCATCTAACCAAGTCATTTTCTTAATTGAATTATTACTTTTGCTTACTTTATCAATTAGATAAATAATAATACCCATCACTATTAAGCAAATAGCAATAAGTAAATAATTTCCTCTTATAACACCATCAATTATATCTTCAAACAGAAGACCTGCAATAGCCGCTGGAATAGTTGCAATAACTAAGAACCATAATATTTTCCCTTTTTCATCTTTAATCCCTTTAGTAAAACCATCTTTAATCATATTAATAAAGTCTTTAAAAAAGAATATCCCAATTGCCAGTATTGTTCCTAAATGAAGAGCAATATCAAATGTAAGATGAATATTTTCATTTAAACTAGCACCTACGCCAAATATATCTCTAAATATAATTAAATGTGCACTAGAAGAAATTGGTAAAAACTCAGCAATACCTTGTACTATACCTAATATAATACTTTGAAAAATATCCATTATTCATCACCCAATCTATTACCAATAAAATAACCAATTAATAAAAGTACTACTCCTACTAATAACTGAGGTACTGAGAATATAAATGTTTCCACTTCAAAGTATGTACTTATAGGAATCGCAAATAAAGATGCAACGACAAAACCTATAACCGCATACATCGTAATTGTCTCATGCTTTTCAAATAAACGTTTAATTAATTTAGACACTAGTACTAAACCAATTAATACACCAACCCCAACAGAACCTACTACTAGTAAATTATTAAATACATTTTCAAATGCAAATAAAGATGAAACTGTATCTAATATTGGTCTATAAAAACCTAATGTAAGTAATACTAATGAACCACTTATACCTGGTATTATCATCGTAGCAGCAGCAATCGCACCAACTACAACAAGTAACAACATTCCACCTACATCAATATTACTTAAAACTACTTCACTAGTACTTGGAAATATCATTGGTAATAAAGACATAAATATGATTAAAGAAAAAGTACTAATCATCACTAAGTAATTAGGAATTTTCTTACTATCTCTTTTACCAGAAACTCTTTTAAATATCATTGGTAATCCACCAATAACTAATCCCATAAAAAATAAAACAGTTGGTAATGGAAACTCACTTAAAGAAGATTCTATAACATCACTAAGTACCCAAAACGATAAAACCATTCCTATTCCAAGTGGTAATAAAAATTTAATATTATCTTTTAAGTTCTTAAAGAAGTTACTTATCGCTCCAATAAATTCTTCATATATTCCTAAAGTAAGTGCAAGTGTTCCACCACTAACACCCGGTATTATATTAGCAATACCCATTATAAAACCTTTAACTAACAACATAACATTTCTTTTCATTAACTAATTCTCTCCTTAATATAATCATTATGCATAATCTCATGATTTAATGAAGTAACATCATCATGACCAGGATAAATAGTAATATCTTTATCATATTTAACAATCTTATCTAAACTATTATACATCTCATTAATATTACCAGTAGGTAAATCACATCTACCTATTTCTTCTTTAAATAAGAAATCTCCTGTAAACATTACTTTTTCTTCTTTAAAATAAAAAGTAATCGAATCTGCACTGTGACCTGGTGTATAAATGACTTCAAAGTTAAAAGGTCCAATTGAATATTCTTTTTCTTCTAAATTACTCTTTTTATTTACTAAAGTATTTTTCTTTGTAAAATCTCTTAAAGCACCAACATGATCAAAATGAGAATGAGTAACTAATACACTCAATAACTTATTATCGCCTATAGCATCTTTTATTTTAATAGTCTCATCACCTGGATCTATCACTAAAACTTGTCCCTCTTTAACAAGTATATAACAATTAGCTCTAAGTCTCCCGACTACAACTGTTTTTATTTCCATTTTATCTACTCCCATCTTCTATAAGAATATCATATATTGCATTCTTTGACAATTTTTTATAGAAAAAAAAGACTACTCAATTGTAGTATCTTCTTCTATAATATTAATTTCTCTAATAGTAGTTCCTGTGTTCAAATAACTATCTGTTGCAGAATAATGAATTTGGTATTTTCCAACTACATTTACATCAATATTGTCTATATCAGTACAAACACTATCAGTACAACTCATATAACTAATAATAACATCTCCATTACTTAATGAATCATAATCATCAGTCACAGATTTAATACCAGGATCAGATAATGTAGAACCTCTAGTTAAATTAATAGTAGATTCTCCATTAAGTTCTATTTTAGGAGCAGTAGAATCGACATACATTCCATCTATTAATTCAACTGATTCTATCTTAAGAATACCTGCAAGTAATTTATTAGAATTAATATTAATCGCTTCCTCATCAACCCACACAATAATTTCGTAATCACGACTTTCACCAGCGTATAAAATTTCGTTATTTATTAAATACATACCATTACCTATATCCGATAATAAAACAGGCGTTGTATACTCTGATAAACCTTCTTTAACCGAAATTTTAATATTTTCTTTTGAAATAATATTACTACTATCAATGCTAGGATCATTCTCAAATATTATACGGTAAGCCCCTGCTTTGTCACTTGTATTAATTACTTTGAATTTGAACGGATCATTTTCCATACCATCAGAATCATTCATTGCTTTAACACTTGTTAATTCTAATGTATCACTATCTTCATATTCTATTTCAAATGTTGCTTCATCACTGATATTATTATTTTCTTTTTCTATCATATCCATAATCATATAGGTAGCACCTACTAACCCCACTACTAAAAGGATTAATACACAACCAACTACAGTAGATTTTATAAACTTCTTCTTTTTCATAATTTACTCCTATCCTCTTTAATATAATAACAAATATTGACAAGCATTACAACAAAAAAAGCAGGAAAATCCTACTCTTCGTTAACACCTTCAAATTGGGCATTATATAAATTATAATAAAAACCTTTTTTATCTAACAACTCATCATGTGATCCTTGTTCTACAATATCACCTTCTTGCATTACTAATATAGTATCTGCATTCCTAATAGTAGATAATCTATGTGCAATTACAAAACTTGTTCTATTTTCCATAAGTTTATCCATTGCTTTTTGAATTAAAACTTCTGTTCTTGTATCAACACTAGAAGTAGCTTCATCAAGTATTAATATTTCAGGATCATTTAATATTACTCTTGCAATTGTTAATAACTGCTTTTGTCCTGCTGATATACTACTGTTTTCATCATCTAAAATCATGTCATATGAATTAGGTAGAGTTCTAATAAAATGATCAACATGAGCATCTATACAAGCTTGTTCTATTTCTTCATCAGTAGCATCTTCCTTAGCAAACTTCATATTATCTTTAATTGATGCACTAAATAACCAAGTATCTTGTAAAACCATTCCAAAATGATCTCTTAAGTTATTACGTTCCATTTCTTTAATATCAATACCATCTATTTTAATAGAACCATTATTAACATCATAAAATCTCATTAATAGTTTAACAATAGTTGTTTTACCTGCTCCTGTTGGACCCACTATTGCAATCTTAGAACCTTTTTTAATAGTAGCACTAAAATTATTAATAATAGTCTTATTCGGATTATAACCAAAAGACACATTATCAAAAGTAATATCTTTTTCAATACTTTCCAGTACTTTAGGATTCTTAACAGTAGGAACTTCTTCTTCTTCATCTAAAAATTCAAAGACTCTCTCAGATGCTGCCATTAAAGACTGCAATAAATTAGTAACTTGTGCTATTTGACCTAACGGTTGCATAAATGTTCTAACATATTGTGTAAACGATAATATATCCCCAATAGCCATAGAACCATTTATAACTAAATAACCCCCAAATATCGATACAATTACATAACCTAAATTACCTACAAAACTCATTAAAGGCATCATAATACTTGATAAAAATTGACTCTTCCACGCTGAATCATATAACTCTTTATTTGTTTCATCAAAACGTTTAACTTCATCATCCGTTCCGTTATATAATTTAACTATATCATGCCCAGCATAAGTTTCTTCAATATGACCATTAATTACCCCTAATTGTTGTTGTTGTCTTTCAAAATGAATTTGTCCTTTTTTAACAATCTTCATCATTACAATTAAAGTAACAAATATAAGTATTAAAATAATAATAGTCATTAAAACATTAATAGAAAACATCATAACTATAATACCTATAGCTAGAACAATAGAAGATATAATTTGAGCCATACCTTGATCTAAACTTTGAGATATCGTATCAACATCATTTGTAATACGTGATAAAGTATCACCTGTTTGCTTAGTTTCAAAATACTTTAAAGGCATACGATGTATCTTCTTAGAAATATCTGTTCTTAAATTATAAGTAACTTTCTGAGAAACAGTCGCCATCGTAATACCCTGAACATAGGAAAATATCATACTAATAATATATAACCCTAGTAACGTTAGCAGTATTCCTGATAAAGCTGCAAAATCTATCCCACCTGTATTAGAAACTTTTAACATTAGTCCATCAAAGATTAAAGTAGTAGCTTCTCCTAATATTTTAGGACCCACTATACTAAATATAGCAGAACCTACTGCGAATAAAATAACCAATATAATTCTTATCTTATATACCCCTAGATACTTAAGGAGAGTTTTAAATGTTTTTTTAAAGTCTTTAACTTCATTATTAACTGTTCTGTTATTATGCATTTTCTAACTCCTCCTTTGTAAGTTGACTACTAGCTATTTCTTTATAAACTTCACAAGATTTAAGTAATTGTTTATGTGTACCTATTCCAACAATCACACCTTCATCTAATACTACTATTTGATCTGCACCAAGTATAGTAGCAACTCTTTGTGCAACTATTAAAACAACTTTCTCTTTACTAATTTTATTTAATTCTTTTCTAAGAGTAGCATCTGTTTTAAAGTCTAATGCTGAAAAACTATCATCGAATATAAAGATATCAGGATCAGTTACTAATGCTCTAGCAATCGATAATCTTTGTTTTTGTCCACCAGAAACATTTGTTCCACCTTGACTAATATGTGATTTATATTTATCTTTCTTAGCATTAATAAAATTACTAGCTTGCGCTATTTTACTAGCTTGTTCTATATCTTCTTCAATAGCAGTTGGTTTACCATATTTTAAATTAGATTCAATCGTTCCAGAGAATAAAATACCTTTTTGTGTTACAAAACCTATTTTTTCATGTAAATCATGTAGTTTAACATCCTTAACATTAAGTCCATTAACTAACACTTCACCATTAGTAACATCACTTAACCTAGGTATTAAATTGATCAGTGTTGATTTACCAGATCCTGTACTTCCAATAAAAGCTGTCGTTTTACCCGCTTCTGCTTTAAAGGTAATGTTAGATAAAACGTTCTCATTAGAATCACTATAACAAAAATCAACATTTCTAAATTCAACACTACTAGGTAATCTCTTAGCAAATGTTTTAGGATGTTTTGGATCTACAATAGAACTTTCTTGATCTAAAACTTCTCCTATTCTTCCAAGTGACACAGCCGCTCTTGGAAACATAATCGAAAACATTGAAACCATAATAAAGGCCATAACTACTTGCATTGTATATTGAATAAACGCCATCATATCTCCAACTTGCATCGTACCTATATCAATCGCTTTAGAACTCTCATAAACAATTAAAATAACCACTGCATTCATTGCAAACATAATAGTAGGCATCATAACAGACATAACTCTACTAATAAAAGTATTTACTTTCTTTAAATCAGTATTAGCTTTATCAAAACGATCAATTTCATGTTTTTGATTAGAGAAAGCTCTAATAACTGGAATACCTGTTATTATTTCTCTTGTAACCTGATTTAATTTATCAATTAATGATTGTACCTTTTTAAATTTAGGACCTGCTAGTACAAACATAGTACCCATTATAGTAATAATGATAATAACAGCAAGCGCTACAACCCAAGTCATAGAAACATTAGTGTTAATTGCTTTAATGATACCTCCAACGGCAAGTATAGGTGCATAAATAAGCATTCTCATTGTAAAGACTGTTAACATCTGTACTTGCTGTATATCATTAGTAGTTCTAGTAATTAATGATGAAACACCAAACTTCTTAACCTCATCTTTACTAAAACTTAAAGTTTGTTTATACGTATCTCCTCTTAAAGCTTGAGCAAGTCTTGCAGCAATCTTAACACCGACAAAACTTACTAGTATAGTAGCAACCATACTAAGTAAGGCAAAGCCAAGCATCTGAATTCCAGCAAAGATAATATAACTAGTTTGTCTAGCACCTACATCAATACCAAGTTTCTCATACTCGGTAACTACACCTGCAATAGCACCTTGAGAAATAATCATACTATCCATATTATCTAAACTAGAATTTATTTCTTCAACAACAGTATTTAAAGTAGTTTCATCTAACACTTCAAAAACATCCATGATAGGCATACTAGCCATTTCCGGAGGTAAACTAGCTCTAAATTCACTAAGCATTGCCTCTGTTTGTTCATTCTCTGTTTGTAACATAGATACTACTAACAAAGGTTTTTCTAATAAAGAACTAACCTCTTCTAAATCATCATTAGTCAAAACGTAAATTCCACTCTCTTTGTTAAGTGAATATTCATCTACGTAATCACTATCGTTTTTAGCAATCAATTCATAAGAACTTAATATTTCTTCATCATCATCACTAAATAACAATATACTATCCATTGTATCTTTAGAAACTGCTTCTAAAGCACTATTTTCAATCCCACTTTGTTGTACACCTATATTGATAATTTTAGATGTATAATCAGGAAGTGCTAAATCCGAAAAAGCTTGTATTACTAGTAATCCTACTACTAATAATATTAGCCATTTTGATTTACTTAAATGTTTTATTATTCTCTTCATATTTTTTCTCCTTAACAAAAAATAATTATACCATAGTAGTATTATTATACAACACTATGTATAAAATTTACACAATTATTCCACAATATCAATGAAAGGATGATTTTATGGATATAGACATTAGAAAACACATTATCAATAATTTTAAAGGAGATGACTTTGATACACTTAGAAAAGCCATTGAGGAAAGTATCAAAGACAATGACGAAGTTGTCTTGCCAGGAATGGGAGTCTTCTTTGAAATAGTATGGACTGACTGTGATGAAGAAATGAAAGAAAAAATAATTAATATTATTAAAGCAAGAGTAAATTAAAAGTAAGACCATATTGTCGACGCCGACAATATGGTCTTATTAGTGTATATCATCTAATTTGTTACTGTTTTTTTTCTATATCTTTCAAACTTCTATCTGGTATAGGTAATATTTCAGGCAAAGTTCCCCCTACTTTTATAATTGTTTCTCTTACTATTTGACCAACTACAAAATGAGCATCACTGGCATTTTTTTCTCCTTTAATATTTTGATTTTTAATTTTTGATTCCGTTTGGATAATTCTAAACAAGTTATTACCAAGTTCTTCACTTCCCATATTGTCAAGTATTTCTTCTCTATATCTTAGACCTTTTCTTTTAGCAATATCATCTGCTGTTTCTCCATTGTATAATCCTTTATAACCAGCATTAGTAAATTTATCAAAGTTTTTAACACCTGCTTTTTTCGCAATTTGATATAACAACATATTTTTATCTTTAGTTTGTCTTCTAACATACAACCTTCTATCCGTTTCACTAAGTTTAGAGTATTCTGCTTCAGTTAATTCTTGTTTTCTAGTTTGAATGGCAAAATAAGTTTGTCCAAGAGCAACTACTTCTTTTCTAGGATCAGAGTTTTGGACAATAAGATAACAAGCATATCTAGACAAGTAATAATCTTTAATTTTTCGTTTTGTTTTGCTACCTATCCCAACCATTTTGTCGGCGCCGACAAAATGGTCGTAATACTTATTAGAACTGCTTTTGCACGCATAAATTGCTTTTTCTATAGTCTTGTCAAACTTTCTCCATTCAATATATTCAAGCACATTCATCAAATCTCGTGCACTCCAATATTCTCTTCCTTCATCATTAATTCTTTTAATTTTTTCAAATACTGTTTCATTGTAATTTTCTAAATTATTCATATTTTTTCCTTCCTTTACATATTGTCGACGCCGACAACGTGCAAAACAAACATTTGTTTGTTATTATGTTTGTATTATACTGAACTTTTAATAAAAATAAATAGAAAATCAACAATTGTTATAAATTACCAAAAAAACAGAGACATTAATCTCTGTTTTTAGGTATAAATGAATATACTTTTTCATGTATTATATTCATATCTAACATTTCATCATTTTTAGAACATTCTATTTTCTTCCAATTTAAATATTCTGAAACCATCAAACTACTTTCATATACTCTTTTCATAAAATCAATATCTGCTTCATGAATATCATTCACGATTCCTTCATTATTTTTTCTTTTATTTCTAATTCTTGTCGCAACATCAAAAGCAAGATGTAAATAAAGTACTTCATCAGGTTCTTTAATTCCTAATTTATTATATTCATAGTCCTTTACCCAATCAATAAAAGCTTTCTTCTCACTATAATTATCTATATATGCAGATTGATAAATCATACTAGAAGTAGTATATCTGTCTAACAAAATAATCGATCCTTTATCATACTCATTTTTCAATTCATTTCTCCAAGTAATTGATCTATCTGTACCATAATAACTTACTATTTCATACGGTGATAAATTCTTTTTGTCACCAAGTTTACCACCAAGATACATTTCTACTAAATTACCTTGTGGTTTTCCATAAGAAGGAAAATGTCTATTAACTACCATTTGTCCTTCACTAAATAATCGATCATTTAAAAGTTTTACTTGTGTCGATTTCCCAACTCCATCAGTAGAACCTTCCATTACTATTAACTTACCGTTTTTCATTATATTTTCCTTGTTAGCAATTTGCCTTCAGAAAAATTACAATCATTTGCACAACTATAATCAGGGAAAGTACATCTTGCTCCATTGCTATACTTATAAATATCGATAGCCAACTCAGGATTTGTATATATCAAAGTATCTTTATATTCCATTAATGTTTCTTTTGTTTGAAACATAATTTCCTGTTGAGCAGCAGCACATAATCTTTCTTTAGTTTTTAAAATAAATTTGTCATAAGTACCACACTCATTAATAGAAATTAATTCCCCCTGCGGAGTTTTATCTCCAACCGACGCCATATCTCTTAACCACTCTTCCACTAGCATAGGAGAATCCTTCAAAATAGGTGGAACAAAGTATTCTTTTTCATCCAAAAACAACATACTATACTCTAAAGTTCTATGCCTATGGGCTTGTGCTAATTGCGCAAAACTTCCTTTATAATTAGTAGAATATGTAGTATTAAAATTCTTCTCTACTGGTTTATCAGCAAACAACGATAAACTACGATTTTTACGATTAGACATAGCTTTATCATCTAATAAATTAAGTTCTTCTACACAACCAATAAAATCATTAAACTCTCCAATTAATCTCTCATCAAATTCATTTACAATACCTTTTTGTTTATATTTATCCATATAAGACACAATTCTATTTAATTGAACCCAAGGTAAAGTATGAATCATTTTAGTTGAAGAAAAAACAGAAACCATATATCTAGCATTTTCTTGTGCTAGTTTTTTGATTTTAGCTTCATTATGAACTTCTCCATACTCTGATTTAATTTTAGTTTCAAAAATACGAATCCACTTATGATATAATTCTCCTTCTTTAACAGAAATATTACTATCTATAGACGGATCAATCCTTGTATATCTAGCAGATTTTTCACTAGTAGTGCATTGTCTTTCGTTATTTAAAACCATAGCTAACATTTTGCTCATATTAGTAATTTCCATACCTATATTCAAATGTTCATACGGCGTAGAATGTTCCATCGCTAAAGTAAAATTAGCACGTTTCTCACTTTTGGCAATATCTTCATATTTAAGTTTAGACCATCCTTCAGGTTCATAACATTCCCCTGCTAATTTAGCACTATATTCTATTGCAGTCTTTTTGTCAAATTTACCATCATATCTCAAAAAAGGAGTATGTGGCAATAATTCAATTTTCATTTTTCTATCTTCCATAAAACCCTCCTAAATAAATATTAACATAATAAAAACAATAACAAAAGAAAAAGACAATTATTTGACTAATTATCTTTTAATTAATTTATATAACTTAAAACTAACTTTATATACACTATACCAAAACTTAGAAA
>CAYJHI010000023.1:0-18228 GCA_964370085.1 uncultured Muribaculaceae bacterium
TATTTTGGTCTCTTGGCCACTTCTATGAATTTAGAAAATATCTTTTTACTTGTCTCTTCTTGGTTTATCATGTTTTCAGGGTGCCACTGTACTCCTATTTGGAAGGGATGATTTGGATTTTCAATTGCTTCTATGACACCATCGGGACTAGTTGCAACTACTTGAAACATTCCCGAGTCCTTTACTTTGTATTGATGTCTACTGTTAACATTTATATTATCTTTATTAGTAATTTTGTTTAAATTACTATCCTTAGTTATATTTATTTGATGAACATATAATAATCCTGCCTGTTTGTGATTAAAGTTATCTAGTTTTATCAATCTTTCTTTTTCAGGATAACTCGCCATCATTTGCATACCTAGACATATTCCTAAAATAGGTAAATTTTTATCTAAGGCGTATTTTAGAACATAAATATCAAAATCACTTACATTATCCCCTCCTGGAAATAAAAAAGCATCACAATTTTCTAGCCAACCATTTAATCTTTCTTTTTCTTCTTCATAAAAAATATCTGTTTCTGATAATAATAAATAGTCACCTTTACTTTTAATAACCGCTTTTAAGATATCATCATATACTACTCGTTTTGTTTCTTCTTTTCTTAGTACTATCCCAATAATAGGTTTCATATTTCACCTCTATTATATTATATGAAAAAAATTAAGCATTTCTACTTAATTTTTCCTTTTAAACCTTTTGCTCCTTTAAGACTGTTACTTTGATATCCTTTTAAGATATTAGTATTAAAGGAATGTGTTTTACTTATTCTTTTCTTATAATCCTTCACACCAATGTTGATCATATCATCTAGTAACTCTGTATATTTTTTACCAGTAGGTTCCCATAGATAGAACGATAAACTTCCTGGAATAGAATTTATTTCATTAATATATACTTTGTTTTTCTTAGAGTCAATTAAGAAATCTATTCTTGCTACTCCTGAATTTTTTAATGATTTAAATGCCTTTTTGGCAATTGTTTCGATTTCTTCTTTTAATTTATCAGGCATATCTGCAGGAATTTTCCTAGTAGCTGAAGCCATTCCTTTAGACCATTTTCCTTCAGGAGCTTTTACTCCTAGTTTTCCTTTTACTTTACTACTTCCTACGTATTTATCTTCGTATGTTAGGAAATTATTTGATGATAGTACTTCTTCAATTAGACTTACATCTTGTGAATCGTAGTTACCTAAAACACTAATATTTACTTCTTTTAGGTTTTCCACTACTTCTTCTACAACTATTTTACTATCATATCCAATTGCATCTTCGATTGCTTCTTTTAAATCTTTTTCTTCTTTAACAATATTAATTCCTACACTACTACCTAATGTGGCTGGTTTGACAATAACAGGATATTTTAATGTACTTACTTTTTTTATAATATCCGATTGTTCATTTTTGTATTCTGTATCATAAAACCATACATAGTTAGTAATAGGTAATTCTTCTGCTTTAAATATTTGTTTCATATACACTTTGTCTTGAGCGACTACTGATGCATAAACATCACTTCCAACATAAGGAATTCCTATTGTTTGTAAATATCCTTGTAGTGTACCATCTTCTACATTAGTACCATGTACAATTGGAAATGCCATATCTAACTCTTTAACAGCACTTTTAAACAGTCCTTTTTTAGCTTGTAAGATAAAGTTATCATCTTTACGATACAAAACAACATTCTTATTATATCTTTCCAATAAATCGGTATCTTGGTATATCTCTATTTCTCTTAGAGATTCTCCTGTGAACCATTCACCTTTTTTATTGATATAGATGGGAATAATTTCATATTTTTCTTCATCCATCTTATTCATGGCTTGGATAGCTGATATAACACTTACTTCGTGTTCTACACTTTCACCACCAAAAATTACACCTAATTTAATTTTCATAATTTTCTCTCCTATTCATTATATGTATCAGGTAAATCATTTTCAAAAAGTGCATAGATATCATCTTTAGTTTTGATAGCCTGAATAAATTTATATGCTTCTTTAACATCATTATATATTATTACATTATCCATGTTATAGTTACCAATTCTTAGTCCATTATAAATTGGTTTAGTTCTTTTTTCTCCTATTAGGACAACATAATCTGGTTTAGTTTCGGCAATTTGTTTTCCAAATTCTTGATTATAATGTTCTTCTTTCGGTCCTAATTCAATCATACCTGGTGTAACAATTACTTTAGTTCCTGGCATCATCGATAAAACATCAACTGCACCTTTGGCTCCTACTGGATTAGAGTTGTAGGCATCATCTATTTGATAAAAATTACCTAGTTTTTTTATTTCTAAACGGTGTTCTACTGGTTTAACTAAGGCAACTGCTTTAGTTAAGTCTTTTTTATCTATTCCCATTTCATTACCTAGGGCAATGGCTGCTAGAATATTAGAAACATTGTGATTACCTAATAATTTAGTTTCAAATTTATATGTTTTGTCATCTTCTTTAAAGTTAACTTCAAAGGTCGTTCCTTTATGAGAACATTTAATATTACTTGCTCTTACATCAACATCTTCATTATTAATTCCAATAAAAACTTTTTTACAAGCTGATTTAACTTTATGATTTACTTGTTTTGGATCATCTCCATTAAGAATCGCTACTCCATTAGCAGGTAATTGTTCTATTAACTCAAATTTACCATCTTCAATGTTCTTTTCGCTTCCGAAACTTTCTAAATGTGCTGTCCCAATAGTTGTAAGAATACCATATTGAGGTTTCATCATTTTAGCAAGTCTTTTAATTTCGCCTTTTTTGTAAGCTCCCATTTCTGCAATCAATACTTCATCAAATTTATCTAGATGATTATTAATAGTAATCATCATTCCATATTCAGTATTTAAGTTTCTTGGAGTTGGTCTTGTAATAAATTTTATATTTAAAATTTCACTTAAAATGTTTTTACTACTTGTTTTACCATAACTTCCAGTTATTCCAACAATCTTCAGATTACTCATTTTTTTCTTTTTTGACATTGCTTTAGAATAATAATATAGATAAACCAGTTTTTCTACTGGTGTGTTTATAATTTTGGCAACATAACTAACAATGAAGTTAAACTGTACTACTAATGGTAAATAAATTAGTGATAAAATATTTAAAGTATTAGTATAATCTTCAAGTATTATAATTAAAACGAAGGGTACTAATTGAATAATACTAGATGTTACTATTAACCTTTTTACACGGGCCGTTACTACTAATGGTTTTTTATTTTGATCATTTTTTTGAAATGTTCTTTTATAATAGATTGTTACTAAGTATAAAAGAATCATTAATATCATGATTAGTTCTGGTATTACGTTAGTTATATATAAGACAATTCCTAAAATGACTGCTAAACTGTCAAAATGAAACCATTCTTTTTTATTTTTAAATATCCACTTTAAATAACGTTGATTTTCGTTGTATAAATTTTGTTGCAACATATGTATAGATCTTTTACTTTTAACAATTATTGTTAAAAAAGCTATAAAAATCAAAATGTAGGTTATAAACATTTTGTATCCTCCTATAAAAATTCATTTAATATATTAGTTACTTGATTGATATTTTCTAAGTAAGCGTAGTGTGTGAAACCAGGGAAAACAATAAGTCCTGAATCTGTTATTACTTCTTCTAATTTTTTAGCATCTTCTAGTGGTGCGGCATCATCCAAATCACCCCACATAATAATGGTAGGTACTTTTATTTTAGAAGCAGAAGCTACTAAATCTTGATTAACTGTATTTACTAATGTTTCTCTCATAATGGGAGTTGCACTTTTATAATCAGTTGAACCAATATATTTTTTCATTTTTTCGCCTAAACTATCAAGTACTTTTATTTTCTTTAAAGTCTTAAGCGTCTTGGTTTTTAAACTATCTTTTTTCTTACTTACCTGACAAGGACTTCCAAACAAGACTAATTTTTCGACATCATATTTAGAAGTATAATTAATTGCAACTCTTCCTCCAAAGGAGTGACCCATAATAATAGGTTTTTTAATTTTTAATGTTTTAATTAATTCTTTTAGATACTCAGTATAATCATTAATTGTCCATGGAACATTTGGCTCTTCTGTTTCACCGAAGCCTGGAAAATCAATAATAGTTACTTTATATTTATCTTCAAATCTTCTACCTAATGGTTCCATCATTTGAATGTTTTGACCCCACCCATGTAGAAGAATAATATCTTTCCCTTTACCATATTGTATGTAATTAGTTTCAATTCCTTTAATTTTCAAGTTAACACCACTCTTCTTTATATCAATATTATTATAACATAAAAAGAAAAACAACGAATTGTTTTCTTTTTTATTTACAAAGTTTTACATTAGAATAATGATAACTGATTAGAGTCAGGCATATCATCTAATATTTTCATTAGTTCCATTTTTTCGATTAAGGTTTTTGATACTTTACCACGGGTTTGTAATTCTTCTTTACTTAAGAAAGGTTTGTTTTCTCTTTCAGCAACGATTGTTTTAGCAACGTTCTCCCCTAAGCCATCTAGTGTTCTAAATGGTGGTAGTAAAGTATGTTCATCTAAAATAACAAAGTTTTTAGAATCACTTTTTGTTATATCAATATTGGCAAATTTTATGCCTCTAGCACTAGCTTCTAGAGAAGCTTCTAAGGTTGATAAAATTGCATCTTCTTTGTTAGTTTTTTCATAACCTTTAGCTTGCAATTCTATTATCTTTTCTTTAATAGCATCATATCCTTTTATCATTGTTTCAATATCAAAGTCACTTATTCTTACCGAGAAGTATGCAGTGTAGTAAAGAATTGGTTTATATACTTTGAACCAAGCGATTCTTAAGGCACTCATAACATAGGCACAAGCATGAGCTTTTGGGAACATGTACTTGATTCTACGGCATGATTCTATATACCACTCTGGTATTTTATTATCTGTTAAGATTTGTGCGAACTCTTTCCAAGTAGCAGGTTCTTTAGTAGGTCTTCCTTTACGAACGAACTCCATTATTTTAAAGGATGTTTTAGCTTCTACACCCCAGTTCATCAAACTTACCATAATATCATCACGACATCCGATAACTTCTTTAAATTCTACTACTTTGTCTTTAATAAGTTCACTGGCATTTCCAGCCCATACATCGGTACCATGTGATAATCCTGATATTTTAACTAATTCTCCAAAGGTTTTAGGTTGTGTATCCACTAGCATTTGGATAACGAATCTTGTCCCAAGCTCTGGTAATCCTAGAGTTCCAGTTGGGCAAAGTATTTGTTCTTCCGTTACTCCTAAGGCATCTGGTTGTCTTAATAAGCTCAGTACTTGTTCATCATCAAACGGCAGCGTTGTCACATCTATTCCTGATAAATCTTGTAACATTCTTAACATTGTTGGATCATCGTGTCCTAGTATATCAAGTTTTAACAAGTCTTGATCGATGGCATGGTAATCAAAGTGAGTTGTTCGCCATAATGAATTGGGGTCATCTGCTGGGAATTGATATGGTGTGAAATCATAGACATCCATGTAGCCAGGAACTACGACAATTCCTCCTGGATGTTGTCCAGTTGTTCTTTTAATTCCAGTACACCCGAGTGCTAATCTTTCTACTTCTGCTGTTCTAACATTTAAAATTCCTTTATCTTCAAAGAAACCTTTAACGAATCCAAAAGCTGTTTTTTCGGCAACTGTTCCAATTGTCCCGGCACGATAAACATTATCTATTCCAAATAATTCTTTAGTATATTCATGAGCTTTCCATTGGTAATCTCCCGAGAAGTTAAGATCAATATCCGGTACTTTATCGGCATCAAATCCTAGGAAGGTTGCAAACGGCATATCTTGACCTTCTTTTCCTAATGCTTCGCCACATTTAGGACAAACCTTATTAGGTAGGTCGTAACCACTGGTATAATCTACTCCATAAGGAGTTCCTTCTTGATTATCAAACTCACTATATTTACATTTACGACATAAGTAGTGAGCTGGAAGCGGATTAACTTCTGTAATTCCCATCATAGTAGCAACAAATGACGATCCAACGGATCCTCTGGAACCTACTAGATATCCATCATCATTGGATTTTTTAACTAATTTTTGGGAAATCAAATAAATAACGTCGAATCCTCCTTTAATAATCCCGTATAGTTCTTTTTCAATACGTTCTTTAACGATTTCAGGAAGTTCTTCTCCGTACATACTATGAGCTTTACCATATACTAAATCATTAACTTCTTGTTCTGAATTTTCAATTTTAGGTGAAAACGGAATTCCGTTAGTTTCAATAATAACTTCTAGTATATCTACTTGATCTGCTATTTTATGAGGATTTTCAATTATTATTTCTCTTGCTAGTTCTTGAGGTAAAAAATTAAATCCTTCATACATTTCTTTGGTTGTATGTAAGTGATTAGATGGAATTTCAGCGTATCTGGCAAGAGGATGTCTTCCCCCACCAGGAACCTTTTGATTTACAATGATTTCACGGTATACTTTATCATCCGGATCTAAATGATGCGCATCTGATGTTGCAACTACTAATTTACCAGCTTCTTTAGAAACACGTACTATTTTTTCTAAATGTTGTTTCAACTCATCAGTGCTTCCAAAGTCGTTTGATGCTAGTAAATGTTTATAACATTCAGGTGGTTGCACTTCTACATAGTCATAGAAAGAAATAATATTGGTTAATTCTTCCTCTGATTTTGATTTACCTTCTTGAAAAACTTCACTTTGATAACATCCACTTCCAATGAAAATACCTTCTCTTAATTTTTCTAATTCACTTCTTGGTATTCTAGGTGTCTTATAAATATATTTGGTATTAGCATAACTAACTATTTTAAATAAGTTTTTTAAACCCACTTTATCTTTTACTAATAAATTAACATGATAAGTACGTCCATATTTGTGAATCTCATCTTTAGAAACTAATTTATCTAAATCGGATATTTTTTCAATATTTCTTGTTTCTAATTTTTTCATCATTTTATGAAAGATTAAAGCTGTTGCTTCTGAGTCATAATCGGCACGGTGATGTGCATCTTCATCAAATGGTATTTCATATCTTTTAACCAATGCTGACAATGAGTGTCTGGCAAAGTTATTATCTAGGGTTCTTGATAATTCTAATGTATCGATAACAGTGTTTTTAAACTCACCAAAGTTATATTTTTTATAAGCCATTTCCATAAAAGATACATCGAACTTAGCATTATGTGCTACCATAGGTAGGTCGCCTATCCAATCTATGAATCTTCTCATGGCGTTTTCTTCGTTATCTTTATCTACTAACATGGCATCTGTTATATGTGTTATTTCTGTTATTTTAGATGGTAATGGTCTACCTGGATTAATTAGTTCATCAAAACGATCTATTATTTCACCATTATGTATTTTAACTGCTCCTGCTTCGATAATAGAGTCTGTTCCACCAGCATTAAATCCAGTTGTTTCAAAGTCAAATACAACGTAAGTTTGTTCTAATAAAATATCATCTGTCTTTCTTAAGACAATATCAACTGTATCATCTACTAATGTCAGTTCAACTCCATATATTGCTTTAAAAGGAGTTTCCCCTTCTTTCAGTCCTTTATTATGCCACTTAACAGTATTATAGACATGAGGAAAGGCTTGTATTCCATTATGATCTGTTATCGCAATAGCTTTATGTCCCCACTTAATCGCTCTTTTTAAAAGATCACTATCATCCATTATTCCATCCATTTGACTCATCTTAGTGTGGGTATGTAGTTCTAATCTTTTCTCATCACTATCATCAAAGCGAACACTATTAACTTTATCTAGTTTTAAAATATCTCTAGCATTAAGAACTAATTCTTTCGCAAATGTATCATTTTTAGTATATCCTCTTATTCTAAACCAATTACCGGGCTTTAATTCTTTCTTTAGACGACCATACTCTTCATCATCTCTAACAAATACTTTGCAATACATACTATCACTATAATCTGTTATTTTTAGTGTTATGATTTTAAAATCTGTTTTGCTAGACTCGAAGTAATCACTTCCAAAAACATATACATCTAAGATAATATTGTTGTCCTCACCTACTACATTGGTAATTGTAGTAGGATCTTGATTGATATTTCTTCCTAGGACAACATTAGGGTTATCAGACGTTTTTGTCTTACGTTCTGGTTTTTCTTTAATTTCTTCTTTAGGCTTTTCAACTATAATAGGTTCAGCATTTTTCTCTTCATGAATCTCTTTTTGTACTTCTTCTCTTTTCTCTTCATTTATAAATACTTCTATATCATTTTTATATCCTAGAGGAAAAAGAAATTGTTCTAGTTTTTCTAAGCAGTTACTAAACTGTAATTTTTCTGCTTGGTTTGATACTTCTATTTTAATATCATTGTTTTCTATTATTAAATGATCTTTAAAATATTCTAGTGAGGGATAGTTAGTATCAATAAAACTATTAAAATATTCTTTCAATCTATCATCATTATAATTAGTTACTTCAAATAAAATGTTAGTACTTTCAATATCTTTAAAAGCATGGTTTTTAACCTCGTTTATTTGTTCTAATAATTCGACAGGTAAATAATCTTCGATAGTAATAAAAAAAGTAAGAGTACTATTTTTAGTCGATGCTACTATACGATTTATTTTAGCATCTTTAAAATAAGAAAAGTATCTCTCTTCTATTTTTAATCTTTCTACTAGTACTTTTACTTTTTCTTCCATAATAGACCCCCTGTCTAAAAAAGATTATATTTATATAATCTCTGCTTCTTCTATCTTTACAATATACTTTTGGTTACGACAACAAAAATCAATAAAACTATATAAGTCTAGTTGTTTTAAACGTTTTTCAATGACATACTTATCAACATCGAAGGCAATTTTATCACGCATCATAAAACTTAACATATCTTCTTTATCAGCTCCTAAATACATTAACCAATAAGGATATACTTGTTTTTTCACCTGTTTTAAACTTACTGTTCCATCTAAATAGTAACTTTTATTTTGTAGTAGTGTCGGTATTTCGTTAAGGGTTGCCATCTCTACAATAGCTTTTACTATATCTTTATTTTTTATATCTTTACTACGGTCTTTCGTTTCCATTTCTACTATTTTATAAATAAGGTCAACTATAAAACTAGTAGGATTATCATAGTCTTTTTTTCGTCCCCAGATGACAACTTTTCGTTTATTAGTAGGATCATCTACTATAGCCATACGATCTAGGAGTGGATTAACTACTAAAATTTGATAATTTTTAATATCAATTCGCAATACTTTTTTTATTAAATCTTGAATTTGTTTCTTATTTTTATCCCAAACACTAAGCAGGTATTGGCGATATTTTTCTGTATCTTTTCTCAAAATAGTAAATAGTGGATGATTAAATAAAAGATTGTATAAGGTATCGTCATCTGGTATAAAATTTTTATTTTCTTTGATTATTATTTGGTTATCATTAGCCATTTTACCATATATTTTTTTATAATTGGTCCATAGTTTTTCTTTTACTTTGTGCATTTCTTCACTAATAGATGCTTGAAATAAAATTTCCCATGCCAGCATATAATCATTTGTCATAAATTTTATATTCATACTACTCACCCTTACTAACTTTTAATATCATATCATAATCTATTTTAGTTTCAAAGAATTTTTAGATAAAATTAAGTAAAAAATAGATAATTCCTCCAAATACTCCTAATAATATAATAAATAAGAAAACCTTTACAACTGCTGATACTTTACTTGGTTGCATATCTTCGTCAAATGAAGTATCCATATTAAAGTCCTTATCAGATAAATCCATACTTCTGGTGTAGAAAGAATTATCCATTTCTTTATGGATTTCTTCTTTTATTGTTTCTGTTGGTATACCACTTAGGGCATCAGTATGCGAAGTGGACATTAGATCACTCATCAAATCTTTAGTGTGACTATCATCTAAAAAAGTTTTTTTAGTAATAGTATCGATTAACTCATTAAGTTCACTTTCATCAATTGATTGTTGTTTTAGTAATCTTTTTCTTTTTTCTTCGCGATATTTTTCAATTTCTCCTAGAGTTTTATTATTTAAAACGTTATAGTCTTCATTACGAAGTTTTCTTTTTTGTTCATTTTCATCTTGTTGATTACGATTTTTTTTTGCAACATCTAAAATACTATTAATATCATATATTTTATTTTCATTAGAATAATTCGTATTAAAATCATTTAATTCTTGTTTTGCTTTTGGAATAGGTGCCGGAGCGATAAAATCATATTCTTTCACTCTATGATAGTCTTCTCTTGTCTGTAAATTTTTCTTTTTACTAAGATCAACTGCTAACATTTCTAAGTTTGTTTCTAAGGAACCGTTATCATATTCAACAAAACTATTTTCACGGTAAAAAGTTTGATACAATTCATCATTTTTATTAGTTCTTGAAGTTTTTGGCACTTCTTTTTTAGGTTCTTGATATCTTTGCATACGACTATTCATTTATAACACCTTCTATCATTTTAATAATATCATAAATTTCAAGATTTGAAAATATTTATTCTTTACTTTTTTACTATTTAGATTATAATTAAGAAGGAGGTATTATATGAAAATTAAAGTTAATGAAGCTGCTTGTATCGGTTGTGGTGCATGTGAAGCTATCGCTTCAGATTATTTTGTTTTAAATGATGAGAGAATCGTTGAAGCTAAAAAAGTTGAAGTTGCGAGTGATGACGAGAACGTTGTTGTTGAAGCTTGTGGTTCTTGCCCTACTTCAGCTATTGAAGCAAACTAAAAAGAGACTTAGTCTCTTTTATTTTTGGCAGAATTGTATAATTTGCTTACTTCTTTTGGATTTAAGACTCTAAATTCTCCTGAATTTAATCCTGTTAAATCTAAGAAATCAACTCTTTCTCTTTTAAGTTTTAATACTTGGAATCCTACTGCTTCAAACATTTTCTTAACTTGGTGGTTTTTGCCTTCATGAATAGTTATTTCTACAATAGATGAGTTGGTTTTATAATCAGCTTTTTTTAATTTAACACGAGATGCTTTTACTCTCATACCATCTATATTAACTCCGTTTTTTAGTTGATTTATTCCTTCCCCTTTAATAACACCTTCTAGTTTAGCAACATATACTTTATCTATTTCATTAGATGGATGCATTAATAAATTAGAAAGATCTCCATCATTGGTTAGAATAAGCAATCCTGTCGTATCATAATCTAATCTTCCAACTGGATAGATTCTTTTATCTGTTGGTATTAAATCAATAACAGTTTTACGTTCAAATTCATCTTTTACTGTTGTAACAACACCTTTTGGTTTATTAAGAAGAAAATATACTTTATCTTCTTTTTTTAGTATTTCTCCATTAACCATAATTTCATCACTATATTCAGCTTTGAAACCTAGTTCTGTTATTACTTCACCATTTACTATTACTTTTCCATCTTTAATAAGTTCTTCTGCTTTACGACGTGAACATACTCCACTGTTAGCAATTATCTTTTGTAATCTTTCCATAAGGCACCTCTTTTTCTAGTACATTATATCAAAAAAACAAAGAAAAAGATAGTGTTTTATTTGCTACCTTTGTTCTTTCTGTATGTTTTACCTCTACTTTAAACAGTGTACTTTACCTTTTGTTCGTTTGAAATTTCCATAACCTATATTAACATTAGTGGACATATCTACTTTTGTCGATGGATTTATTTTTTCAAAACAATATGGTCCCACATCTTTAGCTGCTGCTATATTTATACTTGTCAATGTGTTATTTTTATTCATAAAACGATGTCCAATACTTTCTGCCTTTGATATATCTAACTTTCTCATTTTTTCATTGTTTTCTAATACATTTTCTCTTATTACAGTTACATTTGGGGTTTTAAACACCTCAATAGTTTTATTGTTTTGAAGAAACTTAGGTTTCAATTCTTTGATTGTTGGATTATGATATTCAATAATATTACTGCTTTCGTCTATTACTATTACAATATCTTCTTTTTCTTGGTTTTGAAATCTTATTTCCTTTGAATTTTGATTTTTAAGTATTTTTATTTTTTCTACTTCCTCAAAACTTAGAGCGAACGAATCTTTTTTATGGTAATAGAGTGGTAAAATAAAGGTTGCTTTTATTGTATTTATCTCTATATCTTTGCAGCTGATTATATTGTTTTTTTCATCTAAAAGAATTGTTGTGATTGCTTCACTATTCCTATTTTTTATTTTAACACTTTTCTCTAGAATTTTATTGTTAGAGTCTTTTCGATAAGTTACTTTGCTGTTATCTATATTTTCAACGTTGTCTATTGATACTGCATCTCCATTTTGATTGTAATTTATTTTTATCCATTTACCACTTGGTTGCATAATCGCTATTCTTAAAGTGATAGAAGTATCTTTTTTTCGATTAGAAATTCCAATATTTTTTAGCGTTCTGTTTACACGAATACTATCTCTGTTATCAAATCGGGCAGTATAATAGCAATATATATCTTTACTTTGTAAATCTACTATATGAGTACCAATTATTATATATTGCTCCTTCGGTAATTTTATTGCATTTCCTTTATATATAATTATATTATCTTTACAATAATACACTTCATCTACTTCTTGATTAAATTTATACATACGACTATTCATTGAAGGAAGGTCTATTTCAAATGTGTAGTTCTTCAACTCGAAGTTTCTTGGTGTAACGTCAGTGATATTTAGATTATAATTTTTGTTAAAACTATAAGTTAAACCTTCTATTATATTTTCAAGATTATTAGAGAATGTGGCATCAGGATTATCGACGGCATGATTATATCTATTTTTTATTGATAAACTTGTTCTGTAATTTAATTTGCGAAATTGTATACTGATAACAGATGTTCCGTAATCATCTTGTCTATTCGGCTTTTTAAAATTTTTTCTTTTAATTTCAGAAGCATTTTTCTTAACAGCAAAGAATACCAAGCGACTAGCTGTTCTATTTGATTTGAATGTACACAAAGATTCATTAGGTTCGTAATATTTTTTGAATTGTTGCACTTCTTCTTCTGTTCTGCAATGGTATAAATCATAGCCTGCTTCTTCCATCAGTTCGAATGGTGTTTTTATTGTTTCAACTAAAGCAGTTTTTTTCCCTATACCTATTTGAGAATTAACATATGTTATGAATTGTTGTTCCTTATCTTCTTCTTTTATATCTTTTAACAATTCTTTATTTGGGTGAAAACAATTTAATAGTAGTGCTGATAGTACTCCTTCTTTTTCTAAAATGGTTGAAAAATTATCACGACAAAAGTTACTCATTTCTTCACCGAATTTAGCTTTTATTAGTTTTAAATCTTTTTGCATGAGAACTCCTTATTTTTTTACAGTACTATATTCAAGAACCTTTTCTTTAAACTTAGTCTTAGTTAAAGTATCATGATCTATTCTAGTAACGTTTGGCATATTTAAATATTTTAAAACAGTGTTTTCTTCAAAACAGAATGAACTAATATCTTTTATCGCCTCTAAGTTTAAACTTGTCAAAGTGTTGTTTCTATTCATAAAATGGTGGCTTATTGATTCGGCCTTGGATATGTCTATTTCTCTCATCTCTTCATTTTTTTCTAAAACACATGCTCCTATTGTTGTAACATTTGGTGTTTTAAATACTTTAATACTTATATTGTCTTGAAGAAAACAGTCGTTTAATTCTTTTATATTAAGATTATAATATTCAATAATATTTCCATCTTTATCTGTTTTAATTATGATGTCTTCTTCATTTTCTTTTTGAAAGCGTAGTACTTTCATGTTATTTGTTTTAGTTATTTCAATATTTTCTATTTTCTCAAAACTTAAGGCAAAATAGTCTTTATGAAAAGATGTTAGTGGAATACTGATCCAACTTTTAATTACATCATTATCTAAATAACTACTACTCATTAAATTATTATTTCCATCAAAAACAAGAGTATATTTTTTATTTGTAAACGGTTGTGTTATTGTGACTGTTTTTTTTACAATTTTATTATTTGTATCTTTATCATAGATTACTTTACTATTTTCAATATTTTCAATATTATCTATAGATATGATTCTATTATTTTTATTAAAATTAATTTTTATGTATTTACCGTTTGGTTGTATAATTAGTTCTCTTAAAGTAATTTCTTTATCTTGATCAATACCTTTAGAAACACTATTATTTATTGAGTTGTTGATGCTGTTACCAAAATTAGTGTCCATCATTCTTGTAAACCTAAACACTTCTTTACTTTGTAAATCTAATATGTGATTGCCAATAAGTATTTGTTGTTCTTTAGGTAACTGTATAATAGTACCATTATGGATAATTATATTGTCTTGGCAGTAGTAAACCCCATCTACTTCGCAATTCATTTTAAACATACAATAACTTCCTTCACAAATTGTTTCTACTTTAACATAGTCATTTAATTCAAAATCAACTTCATCTAAATACACGGCATCAACATCATAAGTTTTATTAAAACTATAAGTTAAACCTTCTATTATATTTTCAAGATTATTAGAAAAAGTTGCATCACTATTATCCACTGTATGATTATATCTATTTTTTATCGATAAAGTAGTTTTATTAAGCAATTTATGAAATTGAATACTTATTACTGACGTTCCATAATCATCTTGTCTTTGTGGAGTTTTAAAATCTTCTCTTTTAATTTCGTCAACATTTTTTTTAACAGCAAAAAAGACTAAATAGTTTTCGGTACGATTATCTCTAAAAGTACATAATGTTTCATTTGACTGATAATATTTTTTGAATTTTTGTACATCTTTTTCCGTTTTGCAATGGTACAAATCATAACCTGCTTCTTCCATAAGTTCGAAAGGAGTTTTTGTAGTTTGTGTTAAAGCAATATTTTTTTTTGTTAATGTTTTACTATTTATGTATCTTATAAAATCTTGTTCTTGTTTTTCTTTTTTTATATCCATTAACAGTTCTTTATTAGGATGAAAGCAATTTAATAGTAGTGTTGATAGTACTCCTTCTTTTTCTAAAATGGTTGAAAAATTATCACGACAAAAGTTACTCATTTCTTCACCGAATTTAGCTTTTATTAGTTTTAAATCTTTTTGCATGAGAACTCCTTTTTTGCTTATTATACTCCTATCACACCTAAAAGAAAAGAACTTTTTCAGTTCCCTAGAATAAAGTTTGAATTAGTTATAAATTATCATATTCTTAATTCCAAAATATAATAAAATCTATAAATTTATCCCACCATGTATCTTTAGTAATTTCAACGTAGACATCTATCTTTTTTAATTCTTTTCCGTTTAATGTTATTTCTACTTCTCCTACTTTATCATTGTTATTATAGTTTTCTAATTTAGATATTTTTAAAGTAGTTTTTATATCTTTTTCATCTTCATTGTTTAACATATATGAGAAGTCTTCATTAATATATAATTTGTTTTCATAAAGTGTTTCATTTAAATAAAATGTATCTTTATCTATTACTTTATAATAAGTAAAATTATTAAAGGCATATTCATATAACTCTATTTGATTATTATACATATCATTATCATCTAGAGTTACTACAGTTAAATTACTGTTGTCTTTAGAAGCTGTTGTAACTAGAGTTCTTCCGGCACTTGGAGTATAGCCGGTTTTACCTCCTGTTGCATATTCATAAGTTTCTAACAACTCATTTCGATTGTACCAAAGATAACTTTTATCTATAGTTTGGACTTCATGTTTGATAGTTCCTGATATAATTTTGTATTCTTCTAACCCATTAGCATAACTTGATAAAAGTGCTAGATCATAGGCGGTTGAATAGTTTTGGGTTTCTTCATCTAATCCATGTGGATTAGCAAAAGTTGTGTTAGTCATTCCTATTTCTTTGGCTAAATCATTCATTAAAGTGACAAACTTCTCTTCAGTACCACCAATATGATTTGCGATTACTACTGCTGCATCATTTCCACTTCTTAACATTAGTCCATATATTAAATCTCTTAGTGTCATCTGTTCATTTAACTGGATATAAATACTTGTTCCATACATTGTTAAGACTTCTTCACCTGCAGTTACTATTTCATCTAAGTTACCAAGTTCAATGGCAAGTACTGCAGTCATTATCTTAGTGGTTGAGGCAATTAATCTTGGTTCATGAGCATTCTTTTCATATATAACTTGATTATTATCAGTATTCATTATAATAGCACTTTTAGAAGATTCTCCTAAGGCACTTACATTTATAGGAACAAATAATAGTATTAAAACTATAATTACTTTTTTCATAACATCACCTATTTCTATACTATGCATATAATATCTATTTACAACAAAAAAAAGACTTTACTATAAGTCTCTTATTGTCATTAAAATAATTCTGATACGATTAAATCCTCTGAATGTAGTTCATGTTTTTTACCTAAAATTAAATTTTCATAAAATAGAGTTAAAAAGTTATAATCTTCTTTTATCTTTTTATCATGATTAGAATAACAACTTCTTACTAAGGCATTTCTAAAATAAGTAGATTTTTCTTTAAATAAAGAATTATCAACATTATAACCTATATTTATCAAATATTTTTGTATGAATAAAGCGGTTGTTCTTGTATTTCCTTCTCTAAATGGATGAATTTGCCAGATATCTGCTGAAAATTTGGTTATACCATTTATTAAGCTAACTATTCCTTCTTCTTTATATTTTTTTTCTTTTTCTAGCAATAAATCATATGTTAAAGATTCAATCAACATATTTTTATCACCATAAGATACAGTATCATTATTTAAGATTTTCTCTTTTTTAATAATATCGGTTGTTCTAAAATTTCCTGCAAAGTCATAGACATCTTGAAATAAATATTTATGAACATATTTATAATAATCAACACTCAACTCAAAATTATCTTGATTTAACATTTCTACTATTCTAGTTGATACAAAATCACATTCAAACTCATCGTCATTAAGAACGCCATCAGATTCTTTTTCTTCATAATAGGTTTTTAAACTTTTTTTCACTTCTTCTATCGAAATTTTCCCTTTTACATTTTCATCTAACAGTTTTTCTAAATAACCTGATGGTTTTAAATCATCAACTTCTTGAAGACCAATAGCCATATCCCATTTTGTTTTATTATCATAGTATTCAGTTTCGTTAATTTCAATATAATTATTTTTACTAGAATCCAGATCTTTTTCACGCATACTATCACTCTTCTTTCTAAATTTATTTTATCAAATAGCATATAATAAGTCCATGTTATTATTGAAGAATGTTTTATTTTTATAACTATACTTTTAGAAATTTCACATATCTTTGCACTGTATACATTATCTTTATGCATACATTAATCGCTTATTTTTGAAATTAGTTTTACTAAAACATTTGATAACTGAAGAAACTTATCTTTACTATTTAAATACACTTTTTTATTGATTTCTATCATTATAGACGTAATTCTATTATTGTTATTTTTGTAGTATTCATAAGGTACTATAGAACCACTAAACGGATAGTTTTCTTCGACTGTATACCCATTTTTTAGAAATATATCTTTTACTATATTCAATATTTTTCTATCTATAAATCCTTCTGTATAGCCTAGACATATATCTGGAGTTTCTCTCAATTTTTTTTTACCTACTTTTTTAGTACCTTCATCAGAGAAACTATGTAAGTCAATAATTATTACTTTTTGATAGTTTTCTAATAACTCTTTTGTTTTATGATATAACTTTTCATGATATTTATTATAATATTCTTTAATTATTTTATCTTTATAATCTTGATCAATCCTTGTTAAATTTTTCCCAGAAGTAGTTTTAGTATACACTACTCCCATTCCTATTTTACTCATTTCTTCTTCATCATCATTAGCAAATCTTTCAACATCACAATAAAGTCTAGAGTATTTGGCTCTTATTATATTATAAGTTTTATCATCTAACAACTTATCTGTATATAAGTCTGTTAATAAATTCAGTTCTTCTTCTAATTCTTCACTACTAATAAGTAATCTTTTATAGAACTCATCAGGTAAAACAATTGATGAATGCGGAATATTTATTAAGATGTTATTCATACTGCCTCTTTCTAGTAACTATTAATGACTTTTATTCTTTGTTATTCTACTGTTTTGTTAAAGATTATATAGTTTTCTTTGAAGCTTCTTTTAAACTTATATCTAAATTTTTATATTTAGTTATAATATTAAACATCATTTTTTCTTTACATTCATCTTTTTTATTAAACAATAAACGATAGTCTTCTATA
>CAYJHI010000024.1:0-18121 GCA_964370085.1 uncultured Muribaculaceae bacterium
TTTTTTGTATGTAATTATGTATTAGTGTAATACTAATAATGGTGATTATATGTTTAAACCGAGTAAAATATATTATGAAGAAAATATTAATAATTATGAACTTGGCAAATATTTATTAAATAAATATTTAGATGTTTCTAAAGAGATAATAGTTAATCATAATAATATTGAACTTTTAAGAAAAAAATCTAATAAAGATTTTATTAAGATGAAGGGCTATTTAATTATAGGTATTAGAAAAACACATAAATTTGTTCCTAACCATAAAATTTCTGATTATCTAGTACCTTATACTTCTTCTGGTTGTAGTGCTTTTTGTTTATATTGTTATTTAGTTTGTAATTATAATAAATGTTCTTATTTGAGGTTGTTTGTTAATAGAGAAGAGATGTTTAAAAGAATAATTAAGGTTGCTAATAAGAGTGATAAATTACTTACTTTTGAAATTGGTAGTAATAGTGATTTAGTGTTAGAAAATATAATTACTGGTAATTTAGAATGGACGATAGAAAGATTTGGTAAAGTGGGAAGAGGTTTTATTACTTTTCCAACTAAATTTGATATGATTGATTGTTTACTTAACTTAAAACATAATAATAAAACGATCATTAGAATGAGTGTTAATCCTAGTGATATTATTAATAAAATAGAATTTGGTACTTCTTCATTAGAGGGTAGAATTTTAGCTATTAATAAGTTAGTTGATGCTGGTTATAAAGTTGGTATTATAGTGGCTCCTATTATATTAATTAGTAATTGGAAAAATATGTATAAAGAGTTATTTGAATATTTGAATAACAATCTTTCTGATGCTGTTAAGAAGCAAGTTTTTTTTGAATTCATTTTTATGACTTATAGTTATGTACATAGGGTTATTAATGAGGAAGCCTTACCTAATGCAATTAATCTTTATGATAAAGAGATAATGACTGGTAGAGGAAGAGGTAAATATATGTATAAAGATAGTGTTAGAGAGAAGGCTAAAGAATATTTGTTAAATGAATATAGTAAGTATTTTGATCAAGAAAAAATTATATATATAGTATAAAAAAACATCTCTTTAGAGGTGTTTTAAATTGCTTTAATTACTTTGCATGGGTTTCCTACTGCTATACTATTACTAGGAATATCTTTATTGACTAAACTGTTAGCACCTATGACTACATTATCACCTATAGTTACTCCAGGTAATACTGAAACACTTGCACCTAACCAAACGTTATTACCAATAGTAATAGGATGAGCTGTTTCTAAACCTTCATTTCTTTGTTTATAATTAATAGGATGGGTGGCCGTTGTTAAAACACAATTAGGACCAATGAAAACATCATTACCTATCTTAACTTTATTTCCATCTAATATGATTAGGTTATGATTACAATAAAAATTGTTTCCTATTTCGATATTATATCCAAAGTCACATTGGAAGGGAGTTGTAAAGACAAAGTTGTCTTTAATATTAGGTATTAATTGTTTTATTACTTGATTTTGTTTATTTGTTTTTTTAGGATTAATATTATTAAGTTTGAAACATAATTCTTTGGCTATTGTTCTTTCTTTAATTAATTCTTTATCATAATTAGCATTATATAATTGTTCTTTAATTGCTTTTTCTTTTTCGGTCATAATTTATCCTTTCTAATAATAAAAGTTTATCATAAATATTGTTGTTAGTTCAATAGATTCATGATAGAATAGGGGCATATATACATTAGAGGTGATAATGATGGAAGTTAGGAATAAGTTGTATAATGATCAAGGGATACATGTTATTTCTTCTATTTTTACTGTTGAACAGGGTGTTACTAAAGTTCTTTTAATTAAAAGAGGAAATGAACCTTATAAAAATATGTGGGCTTTAGTAGGTGGTGCTTTATATAATAATGAAGATTTATTAGAAGGTATGAAAAGGGAAATAAATGAAAAAGTTGGTATTGATAATATAGAATTATATCTTTCTAATGTGTTTGGGGACAAGGATAGATCGCCTGTTATGAGAATGGTGGCTACTTCTTATATAGGTGTTATCGATAGTAAAACAGTTTCTCTTTTAAGTGATAATTTGAAAGTAGTGGGTGCTGAGTGGTTTTCTATTGATGATATACCTGATTTGGCATATGATCATAATATAATAATAAAAGATTCTTTGGAATTTTTGAAAAAGAAAATTATTAGTAGTGATATATTGAAAACACTATTTAAAGATGGATTTACATTGCCTGAAATACAAATGACTTATGAAACAATATTAGGTATTACATTAGATAGGAGAAACTTTAGAAAAAAATTACTTAGTATGAATTTAATTAAAGATACTAATAGAACAAAAGTTTTTGCTGGTAAGAAACCTGCTAAGATATACAAATTTAAGAAACGAAGTAAAGAAGCAACAATATTTTAAAAAATATGTTGAATGAAAGTATGGCTGTTAAATTAATTGTGGAATTTACTAATTTAATTGAAGAAGAGATATTTTCTTTGAAAGATTGATTATTCAATCTTTTATTATGGTATAATATGAAAAAGAAGGTGTAGTAATGTTAGATGTGATTATTATAGGTGGTGGTCCTGCTGGTTTAATGTGTCTTAATCATTTAGATAAGAATTTAAAAGTGTTATTGTTAGAAAAAAATAGTAAAGCTGGTAGAAAATTACTTATTACAGGTGGTGGTAGATGTAATTTAACAAATAATAAAGATAAGAAAAGTTTTTTAGAGGAAGTATCTTATAATAAAAAATATTTATATAGTACAATTTATAAGTTCGGTCCTGATGAAGTGATGAATTTTTTTGATTTACCTTTAAAAGAAGAAAAGGATAATCAAATATTTCCAGTTTCTGATAAAGCAGGGGATATTCTTAATTATTTACTTAAAAATGTTAAAGATAAAATAGAATATAATAGTGCTGTTAAGTCTGTTAAAAAGATAGATGACTATTATAAGATTGTTTGTGAAAATGCAACTTATTGTAGTAAAAAAGTGGTAATTGCGACAGGAGGAGCTTCTTTTAGCAATTTAGGTAGTAGTGGAGATCATGTTTTATTTGCTAAAGATTTAGATCAACCGATAGTAAATTTATATCCTGCTGAGAGTAGTATTATTTTAGAAGAAATTAATGATTTAGCAGGAACTAGTTTTGATAATGTAGTTGTGTCTATTCCTAAAATTAAAAAAAGTGGTAATTTGTTATTTACTCATAGGGGATTAAGTGGTACTGCTATTATGAAAATGAGTGAATTTATTTATTTAAATAAAATTAAAAAGATAATTATTGATTTTATACCAGATATAAGTAATTTAGAAAATTTATTAGAAAAAAATAGAGATAAACTATTATTAACTTTTTTAAGAGAAATTGTTACTAAAAGATTTGCCAACTATTTAATAAATAAAGCTGGAATAGATGAAATGCTAAAAATTAAAAGTGTGAATCAAAGAGATATTTTATTAATTATCAAGTTATTAAAAGAACATGAATATACTGTTAAAAAGGTAGAGGATATAGAAAAAGCATATGTAACAGGTGGTGGCTTTGATCTTAAGGATATTGATACGATGAGTTTTGAGTCTAAGATTAACTCTGGGTGTTACCTTATTGGGGAAGCTATAGATATCCATGGTCCTATTGGTGGTTATAATCTTACCTTAGCTTTTTCTACTGGTTATAGTGCTGCTATTTCTATTAATGGAGGTATTAAAAATGAGTAATAATTTTCAAAGACATTGGGATATGGTGCATAGTAATTATGATATGTCTAATTATGATTTGTGGTTAGATCAATATCTTTCTTCTTTTAACCGTGATAGTTTTGTATTAGATTTAGGTTGTGGTCAAGGTAATAATGTTAAGTATCTTATTGAGAGAGGTTTTCAAGTAGTGGCTGCTGATTATTCTGATAGAGCTTTAGAAATAACTAAAAGTAATAATCCTACTTCATTAATAGTGAAATGTGATTTAATGGGAGAGTTACCTTTTAGAAATGATTTTGTTTGTAATATAGTAGCAGATTTATCTCTTCATTATTTTGATGATGAAATGACTAAGGAAATAATGCTTAAATTAAAGAAGATTATGAAAAAAGAAGCAGTTTTATTAGCAAGAGTTAATTCTAATAGTGATGTTAACTTTGGTTCTGATAGGGGTGAGTTGTTAGAATCTAATTATTATTTTACTGATGGTTATAATAAAAGATTTTTTGATGAAGAAGATGTTGTTAAATATTTTTCTTTAATTGGAGATGTTACTTATAAGGAAAATTCAATGAATAGGTATGGTAGGGAAAAGAAACTTTTTGAGGTAATGTTAAAAAAACAATAGACAAGTTGTTTTTTTTATGTTATTTTGGTATTGACGTTTTGAAAACTTATTTTAGACATATAACGGCTCAGTTTTTATGAATCGATTTTTTTGTTGTATAAAAGGAGGGATAAGAATGGATGTAACAAGAGAAATTTGGCAAAAGGAAGAGAAGCATTTAAATAAAGTAAATGCTTTGGTAAAAGAAAAGATTGGTGCTTTAGGGCAAGAATTATTTGATCGTGAAGAGAAGATAATGGAATTTAAAGAATTAATGTGGGATTCTAGACATGATATGGATCCTGAGGAAATGAAAGCAATGGTAACTAGTTCTGATTTGGAAGTTTCTCTAGCAGAAGGGCGTAGTAAATATTTTCAAAAATTATTTAGGGTGCAAAATAGTCCTTATTTTGGTTCTTTTGTTTTTAATGATGGTGTAGAAGATGAAATTCATGTTGGTATTACACATGTAGATGAAGATAATCATCATTATGTCTATGATTGGAGAGCTCCGATATGTAGTTTGTTTTATGATGCAGAAGTTGGTAAGACTTCTTATAAGGCTCCTAGAGGTATAATAGAAGGAGAACTTACAGATAAGATGCAAATTAAAATAGAGGGTGGTAAATTACTTCGTATTTTAAATAGTAAATTGCAAATTGATGATGATGTATTACAAGAGGTGTTGGCGACTGAAGCTAATGATAAGATGAAAAATATTGTCAATACTATTCAACAAGAACAAAATCAAGTTATTCGTAATGTGGAAGATAAAACATTAGTAGTACAAGGTATTGCGGGGAGTGGTAAAACATCTGTAGCGCTTCATCGTATAGCATTTTTACTTTATAAAATAGAAAATCTTAATTCTAATAATGTATTAATATTTTCACCTAATAAGGTATTTGCAGAATATATTTCTAATGTTTTACCGGAATTAGGAGAAGATAATACATTACAAACTACTTTTGATGGTTTTATGTATGAAAATATTACGGAATTTAAAAGTGTTCAATCATTTACTAACTTTATAGAGGAGTATTATCATGATAAAGGTATTAATAAAAAATTAAATGAATATAAACAAAGTGATAAAATTATAGATGATCTTAATACTTTTGTTAAAGATTATATCAATAATTTATCTTTTAGAGATGACTATGATCATCCTGATTTCTTTTATAGTAGGGAATCTTTAAATAAAATGTTACATGAGAGATATTCTAGTCTATTATTATTTGATCGTATTAGAGAAATGGCTATGAAGTTATGTAATGATCAAAATGGTGGTAAAAAGACTAATCTTAAAGTGTATGAGAAGAAACTTAAAGAGTTACTTGGTTTGAAAAAAGATTATAAAGCTTTATTTGTAGAGTTTTTTACGAGTAAGATATTTATTAATAGTTATGGTTCTGATATAGATTATTTTGCTATTAAGAAGATGATGAGTGGTAAGGAAATTAGTTATGCTGATGCTTGTATTTTTGTATATTTAAAAGGTCTGTTAGAAGGCTTTATGTATAAGGGTCTTATTAAAGAAGTTATTATTGATGAAGCTCAAGATTATACGAGACTTCAATATATTATTATAAAAGAAATATTTAAAAAAGCAGGTTTAACTATATTAGGTGATGTTAATCAGACAATTAATCCTTATTATAGATATGATAGTTTAAATCAAATAATGGATATTGTAGATGAAGATGGTAAATATTTAGAACTTTTAAAAACTTATCGTTCTAGTGAAGAGATAATTGCTTATACTAATAATATTCTTGGTTTAGAACATGTTCAAGCGATTAGGAAAAGTAATAATGTTCCTGTGTTAGAAAGGGATGAAATTAATTTAAAAGATGATTTGATTAAAGATATTTCTTCTTTAAGAGAACATAGTAAGTCGTTAGCAATCATTACTAAAACAAAAGAAGAAGCCCTTAAATTATATGAGCTTCTTAAAGAGGAATATCCTAAGATTGGACTTATTATGAATGGGGGAGAGAAGTTTAATAGAGAACTTATTATTGTTCCTAGTTATATTGCTAAGGGGTTAGAGTTTGATAGTGTTATTATTTATACAGATAAAGATAATCATTATACACATGAAGAGAGATATCTTTTTTATGTAGCATGTACTAGATGTCAACATCAGTTGATAGTATATAATCAAAATCAAAAGATATAGTTTTTAGACATATCTATTTCATAAGTAAAAAAATCAGTGTTACAAGTGTTAGCAAGATATTCGTCATATGAAGCATTAAAAATGTGGTCATATTCGTTTATTTTTAAATACTTTAATCCTGGTGTTTTTTTGTCTTTAATGTATTCTAGAAAAGCTTCATGTTGTTCGGTGAAAATATTTTTATATCCACTATAACGATGAATTCCTTTGTTATATTCTTCAGTGAATTCCATACGATAATAGGTTTTTTCAAAAACTTTGTCTTTGTATGTGATAAAAACATGAAAAGGTAATTTAGCAATTCTTTCGTGATCAAAGCCAATAAAAATAACTTTGAAATCATATTTGTTATAACCAAGCCAAAATCTAGCAAATTCTATTTTGTCAAAGATAGTAACATAACCATTGTCGGGTATTAAGTCATAACGAAGAGTTCGGTAGAAAGTTGGGTGTTTGAAAGCTCTTAAGTATTTTTTATGTTCTGGAGTATAAATATCATGGTAAACACGATCAACAATTCCTTCTTTTAGAACGTTTTCAATATAGTTATATAACTCTTGGGGTGTTTTTAAAGTGTCATAGAAATTTTCCATATAATTCACCTCTTATTTATTAATATTAATATATCATAGATATTATTAAAAATATAGTTTCAATTGACTATAAATAAGGAAAGGTGTATGATTAGTGTAGATAAATAATAAAGGATGGTAGAGATATGGATGTTAATTTATTGATTAATAATGGAGTTGATATAAATAAGAGTTTAGAAATATTTGGAGATATAGAAACTTATAATGAAACTTTAGTGGATTTTTTACAAAGTTGTCCTGATAAAATAAATAGATTAAATAAGTTTATTGAAGTTTCAGATATGGTTAATTATGCGATTTTAGTGCATTCTTTAAAGAGTGATGCGAGATATTTTGGTTTCGTAGAATTATCTGATATTGCTTATAATCATGAGGTTAAGAGTAAAGCTAATAATAAGAATTATGTTTATGAAGATTTTTCACATTTAAGTAATGAGGCAATGAAAGTTGTTAATTTGGTTAAAGATTATTTAGGTGGTAAACAAGCGAGTGCAGTAGTGGTAGAACAACCAGTTGTATCTGATGTAGTGCAAGAGAGTGTCTCTAATGTTGAAGTTAGTAGTGATGAGTATATATTAGTAGCAGATGATTCTAATATAGTTAGAAAATTTATTGAAACAAAGTATAGTGGTACTTATAAATTGATGATGGTAGAGAATGGGAAAGCTTGTATTGATGCGATTTTAGCTAATAATGGTAAAATTAAGTGTTTATTACTTGATTTGAATATGCCTGTTGTAGATGGGTTTCAAGTATTAGAATATTTTAAACAAGAGGGATTGTTTAGTAAGATACCTGTATCTTTAATAACAGGTGATTCTTCTAAAGAGGCAATAGATAAGGCTTTTACTTATCCGGTTGTAGATATGTTACCTAAGCCTTTTACGGAAGATGATATTAAGAGAATAGTAGATAAAACAGTTCAATCGATTACTTGGTAGAAAGAGTGTAAAATCTCTTTTTTCTTTACATTTCACTCTGTAAATATTATTGACTTGTCTCTTTTTTTTATGATATCATTTATTTTCCACTATAAAGTTTCAGGAGGATAAATGCAACTAGATAAAGCAACAAAGCAATACACTATTACAATTACAAATTCTCTTATATTTCAACTGGATGATCATGTTGATGAATATTCATTTGTCGATTATTTAGAAGAAAATAAATGTGCAATTAAAAATGAGAAAACGGGGACTTATGATACATTTAGTTATTTTGACAATGACAGATGTGTAGTTAGTTTATCGAATATACAGGATTATAAAGCTTATATTAATTCTATGGAAGTAGATAATACTAAAGAAGTAGAAATCGTTGTAATGAAAAAGGTTAAACATTAATTATATTGATGTTTTTTTATTGACTTATTATAATATTAGAGTTATACTTAAGTAGTAATCATTACTGTTAGGAGGTTTTATGAGAAGTTCTAAACAAAGGGACTTAATATTAGATATAATTAATACTAATCATAATCATATGAATGCTGAAGAAATATATCTTTGTGCTAAAAAGATTATAACTAATATTAGTTTAGGAACAGTTTATCGTAATATTAACCAATTAGTTGACCATAATATGATTATTAGGATTAAGACTAATGAAGGAAATGATCGATATGACAATGTTCTAGAAAAGCATTATCACTTTGTTTGTGATAAGTGTCATAAAATTATTGATGTCTATGGTGATATTAATTTAAATCTTAATACTTTTGATGGTAATGATGTTATTGACTATGAAATTAAATTAAAAGGAATCTGTAAGGATTGCAAGAGAAAGGAAATTTAATTATGGAATTAAAAGGATCAAAAACAGAAGCTAACTTAATGGCAGCTTTTGCAGGAGAAAGTCAAGCTAGAAATAAGTATACTTATTATGCTAGTAAAGCTAAAAAAGAAGGTTATGAACAAATTGCTTCGTTATTTTTAGAAACTGCTGAAAACGAGAAAGAACATGCGAAAATGTGGTTTAAGTTATTACATGGTGGTGAAGTTCCTAGTACAGAAGAAAATTTAGCAGATGCAGCAGCTGGAGAAAACTTTGAGTGGACTGATATGTATGCAGAGTTTGCTAAAGTAGCAAAAGAAGAAGGTTTTAATAAAATTGCTTTCTTATTTGAAGGTGTTGCTAAAATAGAAAAGGAACACGAAGAGAGATATTTAAAACTTCTTAATAATGTTAAAGAAGAATTAGTGTTCTCTAAAGATGGAGACGCTGTTTGGAAATGTCGTAATTGTGGACATATTGTTGTAGGTAAAAAGGCTCTTAAAGTCTGTCCTATTTGTGATCATCCTGAAGCTTTCTTTGAAGTTAAGGCTGAAAACTATTAAAATGTGATTATTCACATTTTTTTCTTTTGTATTATATGTTAAAATGTACTTAGGGGGATTTTATGATAAATGATATTTATATAACTGTTAATAGTAATGTTAAGAATAGGGTGTTTTTAGAAAAATTATCTATTACTAAAGATAATATTAATATTAGAAAAATATATGATGAGGAATTACACAAGTATTTAGTTAATAAATTAGAAAGTGATAATGAAAATTATAAAAAAGCTTCTATGAATGATGCGGTTGATTTGTTATTAGCAATGTTTGCTAATAGAAGTGATGATAGAGAAGATGTTATTAATCAAACTATATTTTCTATATTAGATATAGTGTCTTTTACTCAAGGAAAGTCAGTTGTTTGGGAAATTGGTTCTAGTGAGGAGTTAATTACTAAACCTTTAATTTCTTTTGATGAAGATGGTTGGGATACTTTAGTAACTCATATGGATACAGAGCCACTTTTGACTTTTAATCATGTATTTGACTTCTTTATGAATGAATATTCTTCTAAATATGATACTCCTGTATTAAAAAAAGGTGTTTTAGAAGACATTTAAGGTTTAATTAAGAATATTTATATATAATTTAGGTGGTGATGAGTATGAAAGTGTTGTTAGTTGAAGATCAAAAATATATGGCTTATGCGATAGAAGAAATTTTAAGAAAAAATAAATATGTAGTTGATATGGTTTTTGATGGTCATGATGGCTTAGAATTTTCTCTTAATAATAATTATGATGTTATATTATTGGATATTATGTTACCTAATGTAAATGGTTTGGAAATATTAGAGAATATTCGTAAAAGAAATATTTCTACTCCTATTATAATGTTAACTGCTAAGGGTGAAATAGAAGATAGGATTGTTGGTTTAGATTTAGGTGCTGATGATTACTTGGCTAAACCTTTTGATACTTCTGAATTACTTGCTAGAATAAGAGCAGTTACTAGACGTAATAAAGATATTACTAATAAGAATGAACTTACTTTTAGCAATATTGTATTTGATACGAGTACTTTTTTATTAAGTGATGGTGTTAACTCTTATACACTTACTGTTAAAGAAGCGAAGTTAATGGAAATGTTTTTAAAGAAACCTAATGTAATAGTTGCTAAAGAAACTATTATTAATAAATTATGGAGTTTTGATCAGGTTGTTATTGATAATAATGTAGAAGTTTATATTTCTTTTTTAAGAAAGAAACTTGGTTTTTTAAATACTTCAGTTTCGATTAAAACGATACGAGGTATAGGATATAAGTTGGTAGGTGAGGATGTTGTTTAAAAATCTTAGAAATCGATTATTACTAATCAATTTATTAACTATTTCTATTGTAATGATGGTTACGTTTTTCTTTATTTACTCAATGACTAGTTCTAATATGTTTCAAGAAAATTATGAGAGAATACATAGGATACCATTTGATATGAAAGAGGGATTTAGAAATCCTTCTAAATTAGAGAATGATATCCCTGTTGAATTTGATGGGAATATACCATTAGTGTTTACTGATAACTACAATATATCATTTAACTTATTAGTTACAGAAGATGGAGTAGTGGATAAAATATCATCTAGCTTAGAACTTAAAGATGAAGATTATCAAACTATTGTTGATGGTATTTTACTTAATGATATGGACTTAGGTACTGTGGCAATTGGTGAGACTATATGGATGTATGAAATAAGTGATTTGGTAACGATAATATCTAGTGAAGAAGTGGTTGGTAATAGTCAGTATAGGATATCTTTTTTAGATGTTACATCTACTTATTCGACTTTAAGTGATTTAATTATTACATTAATTATTATTGGTGTAATTATGTTAATAGTTATTTATTTTATTAGTTTGTATTTTGCTAATAGATCGATTAAACCGATTGAAGTAATGTGGTTAAAACAAAAACAGTTTGTAGCAGATGCAACTCATGAGTTGAAAACTCCTCTTACTATTATTAATGCTAATATAGATGCTGTTTTAATTAATGAAAAGGATACTATTAGGAAACAAAGAAAATGGCTAGATTATATTAAAATAGAAACTAAGGGGATGAATAAGTTAGTTAATCAACTTTTGGTTACTGCTAAGAGTGAAGAAGAAGAAATATCTTTAAATAAGATTAATGTTAATGATATTGTTAAAGAAGCTGTTGTATCTTTTGAATCTTTAGCATTTGAAAAAGGTATTACAATCGGATATAAAGATAATAAATATAATGTATTTGGAAATAATGATAAATTGTTACAAGTAATGAAGATTTTACTTGATAATGCGGTTAAATATTCTTTTGATAATACTAAAATTAAAATTAGTTGTTATAAAGAGAGAAAATATGTTTATATAAAAGTTGTTAATAGTGGTTTAGGTATTACTCAAGAGGATTTACCTTATGTCTTTGATCGTTTTTATAAAAGTGATAAGGCTAGAACTAATATTGATAATAGTTATGGATTAGGATTATTTATTGCGAAGCAGATTATGTTAAAGTTAAAAGGGGATATTAAAGTAGAAAGTGTTTTAAACGAAGAGACTGTATTTACTTTGAAGTTAAGAAATAAGTAAGGATATTGTATCCTTTTTTCTTTTACATATTTTCCCATAATTATAAGATATTTTACTGATGTTTATTTTATATACTTAGTACATGAAAGGAGGAAACATATAAAAAAGAAATTGAGTAATGCCTAATTAAATTTAATATATAAATAAAAAATAAGGAGGTATGTTATTAGAGAAATTTAAGGTTAATTAAAGATTGGGTTTATATAATAGTTATAGAAAGGAGAAATGCTTATAAGAAAAGAAAAAGTTTAAAACTAATAAAATAATGTTAATTGAATATATATAGAATTAAGTGAGGTGATAGATGAAGTATAGGTAATATGAAAATGAATTAAAATAGAAAATATATATAGATTATTATTGGAAAGGAAGTGATATTATTAAATTGAGATCACGTAAATGGAAATTTAAGAATTTATGTTTTATATAGATAACCACAACTCTTCTTATTAATTATAAATAATCATTATAAATTTTAAAATCTTATGCTGATTTAGTAGTTGTTTTTGTTAAAATGTTATAGTGATAGAACAAAGGTTTAGCCTTTGTTTTTTTTATTTTTATGTAGATATTTTGTGTTTTAAGGTTACTTTAAGGTTATACTTATATACTGTTATTGTAGAAAGGAAATATATATGAATAAGAATATGGTTAAGAGAACTTGGTTGAATCTTATTAGAAAGCCAAGTAAAGCAGTTGTATTATTTATTATAATGTTTGTTATTGCTAATTTAGTTTTAGCATCATTATCTATATCTAATGCAGTTAGTGAGAGTACGGAGTATGCTAAAGCTACTTTAGGTGGTGAAGTATATTTGAGTGCTGATATGGAAAAGATGATGGGTTCTATGGAATCTATGGGGGAAATGAATCCAGGTAGTATGGATAAATCTTCGATGATGATAGATAGACCTACTACTAATGTTACTATGGTAGAAGATTTAGCAACTTCGGAGTATGTTAAAGATTATACTTATAATATTAGTGCAAGTTTTGAACCTAATAATTTCAGTTTAGTTGAGCAGGAAACGTCTGGTTTTGGAGGAATGGGAGATAGAATGCCTGGTAATATGATTACGGGTATTAATTCTTATGCTTTTATATCAGAAGTGGAATCAGGTATGTATGAAATAGTAGAGGGTACTTATTTTGATGAGTCTACAGATGATAGTGTAATGATTTCTTATGAGTTAGCTACTTTAAATGAACTGAGTGTTGGTAGTACTATGGAATTTATTAATCAAGAAACATATGAGATTGTTAGTTATAGTGTTATTGGTATATTTACTTCAACGGAATCTGGTTCTGAAAATAGTATTTATATGAATATTGAAAGTGCTTCTAAATTACTTGGTAGTACTCAGTATAATGATGGTGATTATGCTGTTAATGGAGTAGTTTACTATTTAAATAGTCCAGAAGATATGGAAGAATTCATCGAAGAAGCTAATTCTAAATATGATTTAGAAGAAATGTCTTTGGTTTTAGATATAAATAATACAGCATATGAACAAATGGCTGGTCCGATTGAACAAGTAGGGGGATTTGCGGATACGATTCTTTGGGTTGTAGTAATTGCGGCAGTTTTAATTATTGGTCTTATTATTAATAATAGTATTAAAGATCGTAAATATGAAATGGGTGTTTTAATGAGCTTAGGAGCAACTAAGAAGAATATTACAGGTCAAATATTCTTAGAACTTATTATTGTTGCTACAGCAGGGTTTATTTTATCAATTGGTACTAGTCAGTTGATAGCATCTGGTTTATCTAGTAGTTTATTGGATAGTCAATTAACAATGAGTGAGGAAGCTAGTGAGAGTAATTTTGGTAGACCTAGTATGGGTGGTATGTCATCTATGGGTAGAGGTGATTCTAATATGACTAGTGATGTTGATGCAATTGATGAAATTAATGTTAGTGTTACAATATCAGAATACTTCTTATTATTTGTAATTGGTTATGTCATTTCGTTTGTAGCTATGGCAATTCCAGCATTAAATATTATGAAGTATGAACCTAAAACAATATTAACAGGGAGGCAGTAATGAGTAAGAAAAATAAATTAGAACTTAAAAACATTCAATATGCTTATGAGGATGGTAGTAAGACTAATAAAGTTTTAAAAGATATAAGTGTTACATTTGAAAGTGGTAAATTATATTCGATTATTGGAGAATCTGGTAGTGGAAAAACAACTTTGATATCATTGCTTGCTGGTCTTGAATCTTTACAAGATGGTGATATTGTTTATAACGGAGAAAGTATTATAGATATTGGTTTATCTAACTTTAGACTTCATTATGTTAATATAGTTTTTCAGGCATATAATTTAATTACATATATGACTGGTAAAGAAAATGTAGATGTTGCAATTGATTTTTCGGGAGTTAAACATAGTGATGATTTTGCTTATTCTATGTTAGATAAAGTAGGTATTGATAAGACTAAAGCTGATAGATTAGTACTTAGACTTTCTGGAGGAGAACAACAAAGGGTGGCGATTGCTAGAGCATTAGCTTCAGAAGTGCCTATTATTGTTGCAGATGAACCTACTGGGAACTTAGATGAAGAAACTGAGAAGAAAGTAATGGATTTATTTAAACAAATGACTAAAGAAGGAAAGATTGTTATTATTGTTACTCACTCTAAGAATGTTTCTAGTTATGCAGATGAAGTATATCGTATTAAAAAAGGAAAAATCGAATAGGTTTTTCTTTTTTTGTGTTATACTTAGTTTGGTGATGTTATGAGGGTTATTACAATTAAACAACCTTTTGCAACTTTAATAGCAGAGGGATATAAGCAGTATGAATTTCGTAGTTGGAAGACTAAGTATAGAGGTGAAATTTTAATACATGCTGGAAAAGGTGTTGATACTAAGGCAATGAAAAGATTTGAATATTTAAATCTTGCTTATCCAACTAGTACGATAGTCGCAAAATGTGTTATTACTGATTGTATAGAAGTTACTGATGACTTTAGAGATATTTTAAGAAAAATAGATCCTATTGTTTATGCAGGTGTTTTATATAATAAAGGTGGTTATAGTGATGAATTTGCTTTTAAATTAGAAAATATTAGTAAAATTAATATTCCTAACATTAAAGGGAAACTTAGTCTTTGGGAGTATAGAGATAATATTTGAGAATGGAAATAGGTGTAAACTGGGGAAAAGAGATGTGTTTTAGATGCATTTTTTTTATTGATGGTATATAATATGGATAAGAAGTAAGGTGGTAGTAATGAAAAAGAAATTAATTATAATTGGTTCTATAGTGTTTGCAGTTATTGCAATTACAATAACAATTGTTATTTTATTTGGTGGAAGTAGTGAAGTTTTAAAAAAAGATGAGGTTCCTAAGAGTGAAGATGATTATGTTCCTATTGTTAAAGAACTTAATATTTTAGATTTAGATTCTAATACTAGACCTATAGCAGTTATGATAAATAATCATAGTACTGCTCAACCGTATCAATCAGGACTAAATGAAGCTTATTTAGTCTATGAAATTATTGTAGAAGGTGGTATTTCTAGAATGATGGCTGTTTATAAAGATTCTGATGCTGAAAGAATAGGTAGTGTTAGAAGTTCTAGACATTATTTTTTAGATTATGCAATGGAAAACGATGCTTTATATGCTCATCATGGATGGAGTCCTCAAGCGCAGAGTGATATTAGCAGTTTAGGTATTAATAATTTACATGGTAATCATTATTGGCGTGAGAGTTTACCTATAGCTTATGAACATACAATGTTTACAAATATTGCTAATTTATGGGAAGATGCTGCAAGGTATGGATATAGAGTTACTAGTGATAGTGATACTTTATTGGAATATGATGTTGATTCTATAAAATTAAATAGAATGGAAGGTGCAGTTGAAGTTAGTTCTGTTACTACTAGTTATTCTACTTCTCAAACTAATAAATGGGTTTATAACAGTGAGACTATGTTATTTGAAAAATATAGTAATGGTACATTAAGAGTAGATTATGTGACTAAGGAAGCTGTGTCTACTAAAAATATAATTGCATATCAAATAAATAATTATTCTATTGATAGTTATGGTAGACAAAATATAGATAATGTTGGTAGTGGTAGTGGATATTTTATTTCTGAAGGTTATAGTATTCCGATTACTTGGAATAAAGATAGTAGAAGTGGTCAAACTAAATATTATTATACTGATGGTAGTGAACTTATTGTAAATGATGGGATTACTCATATACAAATTGTTCCTAATACAGGATATATTCAATTAGAGGAAGTAATTGAACAAGTAGTGGAATAGAGCAAATAATTGCTCTTTTTCTATTGTAAAAGTAATTCATCGGTGTTAAAATGAAAATGGTTTTCAAATTAAAGAGAGGGTAATATGATTAAGAATGATTATAAGACAAAACAAAGAGAATATATATTAAGTTTTTTTCAAGATAATAGTAATATGTTTTATGCTGTTAAGGATATATATAACTTTTTAAAGAATAATAAGGTTAATATAGGATTAACTACTATTTATCGTTGTATAGATGTTTTGTTGAATGAGAATTTGTTAGTAGAGTATCTTGATGGTAAACAAAAAATATATGGATATTTTACTTGTAGTTGTAGTGATCATTATCATTTGGTTTGTTCTAGTTGTGGAAGGGTAGAACATATTGAATGTGATGAGTTTAGTAAAATAAGTAATCATTTAAAAAATGAACACGCTTTTTATTTGGATATTAAAGATAATTTTTTAAAAGGAAGGTGTAAGAAATGTTATTTAAAAAAATAGTTTTAAGTTTGACAGTTGTTTTAATGGCGTTGGTATCTGTTGGATGTGATGAATCTGTTGATAGTGATAAGTTAAAAGTAGTAACAACAGTATTTCCCTATTATGATTTTGTAAGAGAAATAGGGCAAGATGAGGTTAGTTTAGAAATGTTAATCGATCCTGGTACTGATTTTCATTCATATGAACCTACTCCTAAAGATATAATCATGATTGAGGAAGCTGATCTTTTCATTTATAATGGGGGGGAAGAGTGGATTAATGAAATATTAAAAGGTATTGATACTAGTAACGTTGAAGTTATTAGATTGATGGATCATACTGATTTAAAAGAAGAAGAATTTGTTGCAGGAATGGAACACGTGCATGAAGAAGATCACGAACATGAAGAAGATCACGAACATGAAGAAGACCATGAACATGAAGAAGACCATGAACATGAAGAAGACCATGAACATGAAGAAGACCATGAACATGAAGAAGATCACGAGCATGAAGAAGACCATGATAATACAGCTGAGCTAGAAAGTTTAGTTGGTTATGATGAGCATATTTGGACATCACTTCGTAATTCAATTGATTTAGTTATTGCTATAAAAGAAGAATTAATTCATTTAGATGAAGAAAATAAGTCTTCATATGAAGAAAATGCTAATGAATATATTAAGGAATTAGAATCTTTAGATCAAGATTTTACGGAAATGGTTAATAATTCTGAAAGGCAAGAAATTGTGGTAGGAGATAAATTTCCATTTATGTATTTTGCACATGACTATAATTTAACTTATAGTGCAGCATTTTCAGGATGTTCTACTGCTTCTGAGGCTAGTTCTCAAACAATTGCCTTTTTAATAGATAAGGTGAATGATAATAATATTCCGGTAGTATTTGAAATAGAATTATCTAATGGAGCGATTGCAGATACTATTACTGATGAAACTAATACAGATAAGTTGTTATTACATTCAGCTCATAATTTAACAAGTGAAGATTTTGAAGCTGGTAAAACATATTTAGATTTTATGAAAGATAATTATAATAATTTGGAAAAGGCGTTGAATTAAATGAAAATATTAGAAGTTAATAACTTGTGTTTAGGATATGGTTCAAAAAAAATAATTTCAAAATTAAATTTTACTGTTAATGAAGGAGAGTATATTTATATAATTGGTGAAAACGGAGTTGGTAAGAGTACTCTTTTAAAGGGGATTCTTGGTCTGTTGAAACCTTCAGCAGGTAAATTTAAATTCGATAAAAATATTAGTAAAAATGATATTGGATATTTGCCACAGATAAGTACTTCTATGCAAAATTTTCCAGCTTCTGTATATGAGGTTGTTATATCTGGTACTTTAAATTCTAG
>CAYJHI010000025.1:0-17494 GCA_964370085.1 uncultured Muribaculaceae bacterium
ATGAAAAAAACTCTAATTAAAGAGTTTTTAATTTGTCTATAAATTTATTACTTCTACTAATTAAAGTATCTTTTCCTAATAATTTTAATATTTCATATAAATCAGGTGTCATTGTTCTATTAGTAACAGCTACTCTAATCATCTCACAAGCAGCAGCAACATTACCAACATATTTATCAGGATTTGCTTTATAATCTTTATTATCAGTAGCATACCCATAATTACTAGCAACTTCTTTTACTCTATTAAACCATTCTTCCTTAGAATCATTTTCATTATAAGCATCTAAATAAGCACTAAGAAAGTCAGTACTATACTTATCTTTATTAACAAGATTAACTTCTTCTTTTTCAAATAACTCATCAAATACATAGTTAAATTCATTCTTAATATCAGAATATTTCCCAATATCTTTACGAGGTCTATCTACTTCTCTTTCAATGTTTAAGAAAGAAATCATTTTTTCTTTATTAGAACACATTAAATTAGCAAATTCACTATCATATTCTTCATAATATTTTAAAGTATCTTCATATAAATCAGTTGCTTTTAATTTAGAAAAATATATTTTAGAAACACTATTTAACTTCTCAACATCAAATAAAGTTCCTCCTACTGGCATATGAGAAAAATCTAATGCAAATTCTTCAATATTTTTATCAGTATTTTTAATATACCATTCTTCAAAATCATAATTAGCAATCGTCATTAAATAAAGTTTAACTGCATCATGTGGAATTCCCATTTCATGATAATATGTAACACTAGCTTCCGGATCTTTTCTCTTGCTAAGTTTTCGTGTATTACCATCATCCTTTTTAGTTAAAGGTGCGATGTGAGCATACTTTGGTCTTTCAAAATTTAACACATCAAATAATTGAACGTGTGTTGGAAGTGAAGATACCCACTCATCCCCTCTAATAACATGAGTTACTCTCATAAAATGATCATCTATCGCATGAGCAAAATGATATGTTGGTAATCCGTCTTTTTTCATAATAACAATATCTAAGTCATTCTCAGGAAAAGTAATATCACCTTTAATTAAATCATTAACTGTCACACTCTTATTAAAATCCCCTGGTGACTTTAAACGAATAACATAAGGAATACCATCTTCAAGATTTTTCTTTATATCATCAAAACTAAGACTACGGCAAAGTGCATATCTAGAATAATAACCAAGTCTTTCTTTATTTAACTCTTGCCCTTTTCTAATTTCATTAAGTTTATCTTCTGTACAAAAACAAGGATAAGCAAGACCTAATTCCACTAATTCTTTAATAAAAGTCTGATAAATCTCTTTTCTTTCAGATTGAATATACGGACCATATTCCCCACCTATAACAGAACTCTCATCTGGAACAATATTAAAAGCATTTAAATCATTTATAATTCCCTCAATCCCATTTTCGACAGTTCTTTCTCCATCTGTATCTTCTATTCTTAAAAAGAAAACACCATTACTTTGTTTAGCATATCTATTTCCAATAAAAGAAGCATATAAACTACCCATATGAACAAACCCTGTTGGAGATGGTGCAAATCTTGTAACTATTGCATCGTCACTCAAATCTCTCCTTGGATACTTAGTTTCATAATACCCTCTATTTTTATCTATATTTGGAAATAATAAATTTGCTAATTCTTTATTCATAGTCTCACTCCTTTAGTACCTATATTATATATTAAATATTTCAATTTATCAAATAAAAAACTTGAGTTACCTCAAGTAGTTAATTAAGTGGTGTCCCGGAAGCGATTCGAACGCCTGACCCACGCCTTAGAAGGGCGTTGCTCTATCCAGCTGAGCTACCGGGACATATTACTGAACAAAGTCAGTAAATAAATTATACAATATTTTTTTATTATTATCAAGTATTTTCCTAAAAATTAGTTATTTTTATTCTCACTATCTTTTTTAGTATATGTTTTCTGAATCATTTCTGCAAATAATCCATTTGGTTCCATTCTAGTTACATTCTCCACTTTATGTCCAAAAAGAAGCAATTGTGTAATAAGAGGTGCCCCACCATCACGATAATCTCTATTTTCGTTAAGCAAAGAACAATGAATTTGATCAATTTTATCAATATGTCTTTTATCAAACATCATCCAAACAGATTGTAATTGTTCAAGGGAACCACCCCCTAATACTGCAACATCACGAGGTGAAAGAAAAGGATTGTAACTAAAAGATTGCCTAACATTATCAAGGGTTGTAACAACAACTTCCATCAATATATCTTTCTCTTGAATATTCTTAACCATATCACTAGAAGTATAAAAATCCAAAGGAGAATCAAAATTATTAGATAACATTAAACTTTCTACTTCTGGTTCTAAAAAACCTAAAGTATTACGTATTTCTCTTAAAAACATCCCTACAGGACTATTAATACGATTACTCTTAGGAACTTCTAAAATCGAACTATTTAAAGACATAAATAAAAGTTGATTCATATCATCTAATAACCAATCTTCTAACCTTTTATTTTTATCTCCTCTTAATTTATTATTAACTTTCTTCTCTAGCCTTAAAGCACTATGAAGTTTTTCATTCTTTGCAATCACACTTGAAATAACATTTCTACTTTTAACATCTTTAGTCTTCTTAGAAAGAGTATTCTTAATAATTTCTAATAAACCATCTTCTTCTAATTTATTTAAAATAGTATCTTCTCTATCAAGTAACTTTGATAAATCTTTTAAGAAACCTTTAAATGCTACACTTTCTTTCCCATACATAGTCTCAGAAAAAGCCAAATCTTTATAAACTTCTTTTATTTTATCTGCATGTTTTAATAAATATTCTACTATTTTTTCACTTCTATCTAAATTAATATTTTTCATAACATCCCCCTTAAAAGTAAACATATTATAATACCAATATTAAAAAAAAGCAATCACAATCGCTCTTTAATTCTCTTCTCCAGTTCTTTAGTCAACATCTTGTTAGGGATAACTCTTATAACCCTATCATCACAAAATCCAACATTTATTCTTCTATCAATATACTCATCTACAATACTATTAATCACATTACCACCATTCTTCAAATAATTAATCCCATGTAATTTCTTTAACAACTCTATATTTCTATCACTCATAAAAGGTGTAATCGCCCTTAAAACACTAACACAATAGACACTCTTTGCAAACACTTTAGAATTATTATTAATATTAACATCTTTAACAGAATCAAAATACTTCATAATATCATTAATCATATTAGGAACTACTAATTCATGTTTATTTTCAAAACAATCATCACTACATCCCCTAATTAAATCACTATCAAAATAAATAGGTCTTTTTAACTTAAAACCATTACTTAATAACTCTTTTTCTAAAACAGGATTTAAAAAAGTAACCTTATTTTTAATACTTCTAATATTCTTTAATACATTCTTATCATTACCACTAATCTTTAAACCATCTTCTAATAACAATAATAAATATCTATTAATATCATCCATTCTTAAATAATGTTTCAAATCTCTTCTTTTATCTTCTTCATAACTATCAACAAGTTTAAGAAGTCTACTAGCTATTCTAAAAAATTCCAAATCTTTAACATCATTCAATATAATACTAATAGGATTAATTCTACTAAAATCTTTTGTTCTTTCATAAAAAGTTTTTACTAATTCTTTTGTCTTAATCTCCTCTAATAAGACTTCTTCAGTCTCTACTAACTTCTTAATAGATAACATTAATTCTCTATACTCTACAGAATGAACTCCATTTAAATCCCCTATTTGATCTAAAGTATCATAACTATATTTAATTTTATTGGTAATATTAAATAATTCTACTAACATAATAAACCTCTTATAAAATTAATATACTACAATTACTTCATAAAAACAAATTATTTATAACTAGTTACATTTTCTTCATCAAAACTTAACCACTTATCTCCATTAATTAACAAATCTACTTGTTCAACCTCAAAATTATCTAATATACTATATCCTAAAGAATAAGTGACTTCTTCTAAAATATAATCATCATCTGTCAACACATGATCAGACAAATTAAGAATAACTCTATCTTCTTCTAAATTATAATCAATCAACTCAGTATTAGCATTTAAATAACTCATTAAATTAGGTTCATATATATAACTAGAAGTTAAACTATCTATAATAACAATTATTTTATCTCTAATATCATTACTATACTTAGTAACAGGCACATAATAATTATTATTATCAATACTCTCCACATAATTAATAACTGTTTTACTAACATTACTCAGTGTTGTAATATCATATTTCTTATTAATACCAAAGTCTTTAGTAAGAACATTTTCTTTAACAATATTAGGATACAACAAAGTTAAAGATTCTCCTTCTACTGTTATTAAAACACCTTCTACATCATCTAAAGACAACATACTAAAAACAATACCCTCTATTACTTTTTCAATGTTATAAGAACTAGCAAACTCTTTAGAAAAGTCTATTTTAATAACACCATCTTCATACAATATATCATTGACAATAACATCTTTATCTATATAAGAAGAAAGTCCTAAAGGATTAGTACTATTATTACCAATTATCAAAGTATCAAGTATTTCCCTTACTTGCTCTACTACTTCTTCTTCATATAATAAAATATTAGTTCTAACTAAATAATCATTACTATTAAGTAAATATATAGTATGTGTTCCTAATCCTGTTAAATATTCTACTTCTAAATTAGTTTCTAAACTTTTTTCTTCTTCAGTAGTTGGAATCAAATATACCACTAATAAAATAAAAACTGTTAAAGTAGTTAAAAATATCTTTCTTAATGCTTTTCTCTTTATCATAATATCACCTATTAATTAATATGAAAAACCGTACTTAAATAGTACGGTTTATAAAGATATTTCTTTTAATTTTAATAATTCTACTACTGCACTAGCTCTTCCTTTAACACCTAGTTTCTGCATTGCATTAGAAATATGATTACGAACTGTTTTTTCACTTATTCCTAACTTAACAGCTATTTCTTTAGTACTATGATTTAAAATTAACATCTCAAAAACTTCTTTTTCACGAGCGGTTAATATTCCTTTAGCCATAATGACGCCCCTTCCTTATTTATACATACTAATTACTCATAGTATAATATGTTAAAGATAAAGACATGTTAAGGAATAAAGCCTAAATAAAAAATAGATTTCTCTATTTCTCAAACTTAACTGTTATATACATTCTATCATCAAACTCATCTTGTATTGTTCTCATAATGTTATTAGCAAGTATTTCATCATGAGTCTCACTGACAACAACCACAGTTAATTGATTATTATCAACTTTAACAAAACTATCTAAGTTATACTGTTCTTTAATTTTATTTTCAATGCCCTCTTCTAAAGATTTAACTTGTTCAATCATCCTTATTTGTTCATAAGCATTATTCTTCTCATCCATTGAGATAGTCGTATCTGTAAGTAGAGTTTGTAACTCACTTAATAATAGATTTCGCTCTTCTTCTAAGTCAACTCTCATTGCGACCAATACTTCACTGTCACTAATTGTAACCTCAACTTCATCAGATTCATTATCCTCTTCGATGTCATAATTACTGTTATTAGTAAGTAAAATATCGTTAGGCATTGTAATGTAATATACACTAAGTACTAATATTAAACTAAATAACGTTAAAAACCACAAATTCTGTTTATTGATCATTGTATCCTCCTATCATCACTAGTAAAAGATATGATAAAAAAAAAGAAATATTACTTCTTATTAGAAAAATATTTCTCTTCAAACTCTGATTTAAAATCTAATAAACGATCTTCTTTAATGGCTACCCTAATATCTTCCATAAGTTTAGTAAGAAAACGAATATTATGAATAGATAATAAACGAGCACCTAAAGCTTCACCTGAAGTAACTAAATGACGAATATATGCCCTAGAATAATTACGACAAGTATAACAATCACAAGTATCAGACAAAGGACCAAAATCCTCCTTAAACCGAGCATTATTAAAATTAAGCTTCCCAAGTACGGTAAAAGCAGTACCATGCCTTGCTACGCGTGTCGGAAGAACACAGTCAAATATATCTATTCCTCTGACAACACCTTCTAGTAAATCAATAGGATCCCCAACACCCATTAAATAACGAACTTTATCTTCAGGTAAATAAGGAACAGCATAATCAATCATTTTATACATGACATCTTTTCCTTCACCAACACTAGTACCACCAATACTATAACCATCAAAGTTCATTTTAACAGTTTCAAGTGCACTATATCTTCTAAGATCTTCAAATTCTCCACCTTGTACTATTCCAAATAAAGACTGTTGTTCATTTTTATGAGCATCTTGACCACGCTTAGCCCAACGTAAAGTACGATCAACTGATTTCTTCATGTAATCATAAGTAACCGGATAAGGAGGACATTCATCAAAACTCATTGCAATATCACTATCTAAGTCATTTTGTATTTGAATTGATTTCTCAGGAGTTAAGAACAACTTAGAACCGTCAATATGACTTTTAAAGTGAACACCATCTTCAACAATATCCTTAGCTTTATTCTTAGCAAGAGAAAATACTTGAAATCCACCACTATCAGTAAGAATAGGACCATCATAATTCATAAACTTATGTAATCCACCAGCTTTCTTAACAATATCTTCTCCTGGTCTCAACCACAAATGATAAGTATTGGCTAGAATAATACCACAGTTGATACTTTTTAATTCTTCAACAGATAAAGTTTTAACCGTTGCTCTAGTACCTACAGCCATAAACATTGGAGTATTAACAGTACCATGATTAGTTTCAATAGTACCAAGTCTAGCTTTACTATTAACATCAGTCTTTAATAAATTATATTTAATTTTCATTTCATCACTTCCTAAAACTAACTAATTATAACATAAAAAGAAAAAAAAGTATAGAAACCCATACTTTTAAACAAAAGATAAAACTAATTAATTAAAGTGATACGAAATGTATAATAACTATAATCAGTAGCACCAAAACCTAGACTAGCTTCAAAATTAAAAATCCCAATTATAGAATTCAAATAAGAACTCCCACCTCTCTGAAGCCAAACAGTCCCCGAATTATCCTTCATATAATTTGCACTATCACCATAAAATTTAGCAGTTTCTTTTATTCCGTCTCCTAACATTGAATTTGTATAATCATTTTCATAGTTATAACTGTTATAATATTTAGCTTCAGGAACACTACTAAAAGATGCCCCTTGCGAATTGAAATTTCCGCTACTATCTACCATATTAGCCATTACTTCTTCTGGAGAGCCACCGGACATATCATATATTCCATATATATTACCTGTAGTAGAAGCTGCTTGACCATTTGGTGTTTCATATGTGTTTGTCACACTATCTGTACCACTACCCATTCCAGTCATCAAATTACTAGCATTAATTGCTATTTCTTTATTAACGCCACTATAATCAAGATTACCATATTTCCCATACTTAGATTGTGATAGATAAGCCACTGCACCCCATTCTGTATTTTTCATCATATGTGTATCGTAAGTTGTTCCGTTTAATCCAAATATTGTTTCCCCGTTACTACCATTCATATATATTTGAACGCTTTCAAACATAACAGAAACATTAATATGCGTCCAATTCATAACACTAGGTTTTACTATTGGTTGCAATATTTTATTACAATCAGGTGAAGGATAAGTAGTACATATTTCATCAGTTGTGCTACTTTCAAACTTCGCTACCCATATTCCTGATAATTCTCTATTTTAGGAATTCGATCTAGTTGTTGGATCATCACATGAATCACCCCAACAAAAAGCTGGATTGGTATACCAATTACTTGCTTCATCTCCTATATATGCTGCTGTTCCTGTGTCTGTTACATTACTCTTAACCCATTTAATATCAAATGCTCCTGGTGTATTTATACTAGGCGTATCTCCTCCATACCCTTGGTATCCATAAGTATTACCAATTGTATAAGAATATCTTGGTATCCATACAAACATTGCATTTATATCATCCATTGGTATTACTGTTCCTACAGCAGAACTAACTAACGTTGCTCTATTAGTTTCCGTTACTGTTACAGCATTTGCCCATTCCTGATTATCATAATTATACCATTCTGTTGATGTATCTGCTTTTACCCAGTTAGTTCCATCATACACTACTGGTATCATATCCCCCACTAATTCAGGTGCATTTGGTTGTGGAATATTAAGTATTTGACTTGCTTCTATCCTTAACTTACTAGTATGTACTGTATTAGGTTGTATACTAGTAACATCATAATCTACCCATATTCTAAGTTCAAAATTAACTACTACCCCCGGCGCTATATTACTTACATATAACTCAGTTGAATCATTTGATAAATTAGCTATTGTATCTTGTGACCCATCTACTCTTAATTCATATCTAATATTAGAACTAGCTATTCTATTCTCTCCTACCTCTATTACATCATCATCTAAATATATCTTATAACCAGATTCTATTGTCCCATCATTTTCTACACTAAAAGAATAAGCATCACTTAATAATCCTTCTTCATCACTTATAGGTAAAGCATTACTTAAAGTTATAACATTACTCTCATCTAACACTAATGATAAGTTACCTAACCTTAATACATTATCTACAGTACCTTCTAATATTAAACTTAATACTGCATAACTAGTACCACTTACTACTAATATTAATCCTAATATCGCTAACATACTATATATTCTCATCTTCTTTTTCATAAGCCACCTACCTTATATTTATAATAACATTTATAAATATAAAAAGGAAGAACTAACTATTTATTTCTTCCTTTAACTTTAATAAATTCTCTAACTTTATCATATATAGCTATTACTACAATATACTACTCACTATAAAAGTCTAAGTCTCATAAAAAGACTCATCACTTATTTCGTTTATTCATTTCTAAAACTCAAAATCGAAGAAAATTTAATAGTTTATTTTTCCGACGGTCTATTGTATCCAATTCAAATTAAAAAATATGTTATCTTTTTCGAGCATTACGCCCTTAAGGAGTTAAATTGACACGAAAACCACTATGACCATAGGAAATACCGCTTCCACTACTAAAGGTAAAAACACCAACACTGGTATTATTGTAGATACTACCTCCGCGAGTAAACCATGGCCTTTCTTCTCTAACAAAGCCATTATAGTCTTTATAAAATCCCACGGTCTCTTTAGTTCCATCTCCTAGCATCCCTCTTGCAAAATCATTATAATCAGACCCATTCGCATAACTATTATAATATCTTGCTTTTGGCTCGTTATTCCAAAATCCTACTACACCCGCATAAAAATCACCAACAATATCTTCCATATTTCCCATTACATATTCAATAGATCCTCCAGACATATCATATACACCATAGATATTACCCGTAGTAGAAGCTGTTTGTCCTTTTGAAGTCTCATAAGTATTTGTTATGCATGAATCATCACTTGAAGATGCACTTACTGAATCTGCACCTATTCCTGTTATATAACTAGAACAGTTATTAATTGCGATTTCTTTATTCGCTCCTGTATATGTTGTATTTCCATATTTCCCATACTTTGATTGTGATAAATAAGCAACTGCGCCCCACTCTGTATTCTTCATCATATGTGTATCATATGTTAAACCGTTCAATCCAAAGATACTACTTCCATTATCACTATTCATATATGTCTTCACACTATTAAATATATCTGATATATTTACATCTCTCCAACTTGTTACACTTGGCTTTATGATCGGTTGTTGAACAGAGTTTGTTTCTACTCCTCCAGTTGTACTCGTCTCAAATTTACCTACCCATATTCCTGATACCTCTCTATTCCCTACACTTGCTCTTGTACTTGGATCATCACATGTATCTCCCCAACAGAATGCTGGATTAGTATACCACTCACTCGCTGTATCGCCTGTATAAGCAGCTGTTCCTGTGTCTATTACATTACTCTTAACCCATTTAATATCAAATGCTCCTGGTGTATTTATACTAGGCGTATCTCCTCCATACCCTTGGTATCCATAAGTATTACCAATTGTATAAGAATATCTTGGTATCCATACAAACATTGCATTTATATCATCCATTGGTATTACTGTTCCTACAGCAGAACTAACTAACGTTGCTCTATTAGTTTCCGTTACTGTTACAGCATTTGCCCATTCCTGATTATCATAATTATACCACTCTGTTGATGTATCTGCTTTTACCCAGTTAGTTCCATCATATACTACCGGTATCATATCTCCGACTAATTCTGGTGCGTTTGGAGAAACAGAATCACCCATTTGATTTTTCTCTAACTTTATCATACTTCCACAAAAAACTAACAATCCATAACTAGCAACACTTACTACTACAACACCTAAAATTATTAATACTATATATAATCTCATTTTCTTTTTCATAAGCCACCTACCTTATATTTATAATAACATTTATAAATATAAAAAGGAAGAACTAACTATTTATTTCTTCCTTTAACTTTAATAAATTCTCTAACTTTATCATAATCAACATCATTAAATATATTCATATTAACTCTTAAATTACTAAAGTTCATTTTATCTCTCTTAGTATCTCTAATACGACTAACTCTATCATATTCCATTAATGCCAATACTTGTAACTCATTAAGATTAAGTTCATCCAAAGACTTATCTTTATTAATAATTGCCTTTCTAATAACTCTAACTCTAATATCTTCTAAAATACTCATAATTTGTGAATTTCTCAAAGTTTCTTCATAATTATCTTTAAAAGCATTATAAACCAAAGTAACATTTCTAACAAAAACACTATCTTTAACGAATATACCTGTATTTTCCATTAAATATTTAGCATCTAAATTCCCATTCTTAGCTGCTATCTCTATTTTACTTTTATTTTGTTGAACATATATATATTCCTTAGAATTTTTTCCTTCACTATTATAATATTCCAACTTACCTACTAGCTTCATTCTATTAACAATCTTATTTATTCTCTCTAAATCAAGTTTAATTACTCTTGTATTATAAGGTTTTTTCTTTTGAGAAATTACTTCTATTATACTATCCATTTATTTGCTCATCCTTTTAATACGCTGTTCTACTTTATCATAATCTATATTTTGATATACTTGATTATTTTTAAATCTAGAAAAATTAAGAGCATCAGCACCAGACTTATTAATCTTGCTTATTCTTTCATGTTGCATTAAAGAAATAACTTTTAATTCAAACAAACTCATTTCTTCTATAGGTTTACTCTTAATACTATCTGCTTTTCTATTAATTCTAACTTTAATTCTATTAATTAAATGATTAGCATCAGAATCAAATTCCTCTTCATCAGTAGTACTAAAAAGACTATAAAGGAAATTAATATTTCGAACAAAAAGACTCTCTTTAACAAAAAGATCACAGTTACTAGTAATATAATTAGCATCAACATCTCCACTATTTGCAATTGCTCTTACATCTTTTTGATGTGCATATAAATATTTATAAGATTCTGTTCTATGTCCATCATCTCTATACTTTACCAAATTACCCTCATTTAATCTCATACTATCTGCAATACTTTTAATTAAATATTTTTTTATATCTAAATTTACAATTTTACCTGTTCTAGCCATAAATCCCCCTTCGGTCTACATATTATATCATAAAACTAAAAAAAGATGAAATAAATCATCTTAATGATAAACAGGAGTTAAAGTTCCTACATTAGTTAATGGTGTATTAGTAACATTATTCCAATAAACAGTTTCTCCACTATCAAGTACTACTGGAATAGCTTCCAACACTAAAACTCCATTTTCATATATATCTACACTATGTATTACTGCAGTACCATTAGTATGTCCTCTAACTGTTCTAGCTTCATTATTAGCAAACATATATAATTCAAAAATACTTTCCCATACTGTATCAGAAGGATTTGAATATAATTGTCCATTTAATAGTAAACCATCTTTACTAATATCTGCCGTATACTTAACATCCACTAAATAACCAGTAGCCCCTAAATTGTAACTAACATCATTAAACTGAAGTAAACTCTCCGGTGCATTCCATGCAATACCAAACATTTGATTTTTATACGCTCTTCTTGAACTAAACAACCACATCGAAGTACTTTTCGGTTCAACAAGAGTAAATTCTACAACTGCTCTTGTATCACTACTAGGAAAAAATCCAGTTTTAACATAAGATCCAGTAGTTGATTTAGCACCCACTAAAACTTTATCTACTACAGGTATTTCATCTGGCGATTTATAAAGAAAAGTAACATCCAATGTACCACTTCTATTAGTATATAAACTACTGACAGTCATTGTAAATGTAACTTCACTTTTCGCACTAATAGTAGTACCATAAGTAAAATCATTAAATCTAAAAGATAAACTAGTATTACTAACAGATTCTATAACATCATGCATTATATAATCATACGGTGAATCATTCTTAATAGTTATTTCATAAATAAGTGTAGCATTAGTAGAAGCTAAAAATCCTTCTATACTAATTTTATCATTAGTAAACGTAGGAGAACTAATCTCATAACTATTATATTGACTTAATAAACTAATATTTGTAACTTTTGGAAACACATCATCCAAATCAACTATCGTAAAATCACTCTCATCTATAACAATACTATCACTAGTTTTATAAAAATAGAAAACTTTTTCTGTATTAGGCTCTATATGAAATTGAACATCATTAACATATCCATTAGCATCTACTAATTTTCTATCAGCTTCCACTTCTCCTACTCTAATATCATCTGCATTAAATCTAAGAGCCAAATTTTTAGTAATTGATGATAAATTTGTAATAACTACCTTCTCGTATTCAACCTCAGAAAAATGTTGAATAATCAAATCTTCATAAGCAGTATCATCACTATATAATTTAAATACAGAACTCATAGTTTTCGCATAAGGAACACTTGATGTAACTACAACTTCAACATCAATATCGTATATATCAACAGAACTAGGAAGTCCTAATACTTGAAAAAACAAATTTTCTGTATTTTCTGCATATCCCCAAGTATAACCACCATCTTCACAATCAGTTTGATCAAATAAATCTGTATCTACTCCATTACCAGTTTCATTAATACAAATATTACGCGATATTAATTCTCCACTATAACTAGAATTACTATTTCCATTCATAGAACAAGATAAACCACTTACATTAGAAGAAACAATATTACAAGTAGCAGTATACTCAATATCATTTTCTGTTACTTCTTCTCCTAAAAAGTTATTAAGATCAAAATAAACTCTATCCTTATTCCAACTATTATCTTCATTATTACTTATACTAAGTTGATCACTATTAAAATAGAATCCATTACTTTCAATATAATAATTCCAAATATTATTACCTACATAACTAGCAAAAGACCAACCAACAGTCATCGTTAAACCTATTCCTATTAATAACAATAAAATTTTATTAGTTTTTTTACTTATAAAAACATCCCATTTATTCTTCATAATTCACCTACTATACACTAATTATAACATAAATTGCTAAATTACTACAAAAAAAATAAAACTATTATAAGTTCTATTTTATAATCATACTATCTCCAAAAGAAAAGAAACGATATTCCTCTGAAACAGCCTCATCATAAGCTTTCAAGATAAATTCTTTATTACTAAAAGCTGATATTAACATCATTAAAGTTGACTTAGGTAAATGAAAATTAGTTATTAAACTATCAATTGCCTTAAATTGAAAACCTGGATAAATAAAAATATCTGTAAAACCACTACACTCTTTAAATGTTCCATATTCTTTCATAATAGTTTCTAAAGTTCTCGTACTAGTAGTACCAACACTAATAATCTTATGTCCTAATTTTTTAGTATTATTAAGTAATACCGCCGTCTCTTCACTCATTTGATAAAACTCACTATGCATTTTATGTTCCAAAACGTTATCTACTGAAACAGGTCTAAAAGTACCAAGTCCAACATGCAACGTAACATAGGCAATATTTACCCCTTTAAGCTTAATTTTATTCAATAAACTATCAGTAAAGTGAAGTCCCGCAGTTGGAGCAGCTGCACTACCAACTTCTTTGGCATAAACGGTTTGATATCTACTTTGATCTTCTAGTTTTTCATGGATATAAGGAGGAAGAGGCATCGTACCAAGACTTTCTAATACTTCATACAAAATACCATCATATATAAGTTCTATATGTCTAATACCTTCATCAAACAAAGAAACACATTTCCCTTTTAGTTTACCATCACCAAAAGAAACAATAGTACCAACCTTTAATCTTCTAGCAGGTTTAACTAAACATTCCCAAATATCACCACTAACATTCTTAAGTAAAAGAATTTCTATAACAGCACTAGTTTCTTCTTTAACCCCTATAAGTCTAGCAGGTAACACCTTAGTATTATTAAGAACTATTGTATCACCTTTATTTAAGTAATCTATGACATTAGAAAAAGATTTATGTTCTATAGACTCTTTTTCCCTATCAAGAACCATTAACCTAGATTCATCTCTTTTTTCTAAAGGAACTTGTGCAATTAATTCCTCAGGTAACTCATAATCAAAATCATCTGTTCTCACCATCTCACATCCTTCATCGCTTCATCAACATAAGCATTAAGCTCCATCTTAAAATCTTCTCTGCTATAATTATCTAAAAAACTATTAAGTTCCATCTTAGCAGCATCATTAAGAGAATTTCTAGTTTCCACACACTCTGTTTCATTTGCAACAATAAAACTAGCAGCAAAACGATCATTTAAAAAACCTAGAAAAACACCCTTCTCACCAAAATCATTACCACATTCATTCATTTTTTCTAATACACAAGGGTCTAAATCTATTTTTAAAATATCATCTAAATTATCCTCTATATTATATATAACACTTGCTACAATTGTTAAATCCTTAATACTATAAGAACTTAAGTCCTCAACACATCTAAGTTTCTCAATCCCCACTTTATAAGTATTACCTAAATTTTTCAATATATCTGTTTTAGGAGATAGAAACCTATCCATTTGTAAGTATACTTTTTCTAATATTTTGTCCTTTTTCATATAAACTCCTAATTAAACATACTATCTTGATAATTTATATTTAAATGTGAATAAGCCAAAGGCGTAGCAACTCTACCACGAGTCGTTCTCTTTAAGAAACCATTTTGTAACAAATAAGGTTCATAAACATCCTCAATAGTAGTAACTTCTTCTCCAATACTAGACGCAATTGACTCAACACCAACTGGACCACCATTAAACTTTTCAATTATTGTACGTAAGAATTGATGATCAGTATCGTCAAGTCCTAACTTATCAACTTTTAATCTACCAAGTGCCTTCTCCGTTATTTCTAAATTAACAGTACTAAGACCTTCTACTAAGGCAAAATCTCTAACTCTTTTAAACAATCTATTTGCAATTCTAGGTGTACCTCTACTTCTTGTAGCAAGTTCTAACGCTGCATCATCTTCAATAGGCATTCTTAAAACACGTGCTGTTCTACTAACAATTGTCTTTAATTCATCTGTCGTATAAAACTGAAGCTTAGAAACAATACCAAAACGATCACGTAAAGGTGCTGTTAAGTCTCCCGCTCTAGTAGTAGCACCCACTAAAGTAAAAGGAGGTAAATCAATTTTAATACTTCTTGAACTTCCCTCAGTACCTACCATTATATCTAAAGAAAAATCTTCCATTGCCGGATATAATATTTCTTCTATAATACGAGGCATACGGTGAATCTCATCAATAAATAAAACATCACCCGGTTCCAAAGAAGATAATATAGCAGCTAAATCCCCTTGCTTTTCAATAGAAGGACCACTAGCAGTCTTAATATTAACACCCAATTCATTAGCAATAATAATTGATAATGTTGTCTTACCTAAACCAGGAGGACCATATAATAATACATGATCAAGAGTTTCTTCCCTCATCTTAGCAGCTTCAATAAAGACCTTCATATTTTCTTTAACATCACTTTGTCCAATATATTCAGCCAACGTACTAGGACGAATATTATCTAAGTCCTCATCTAATTCTTCATTAGTAACTATTCTTTCTTCTTCCATAACACACCTACTTTAACAATAATTTTAATGCCTCTTTAACCTGTTCCTCTATACTAATATCTACAGATACTTTAGGTAACACACTCTTATAATCTTTTTCTTTATAACCTAAACCACTAAGTACTAAAGCAAGTTCCTCATGTGTTTTAGTTGTATCTATATTACTATCACCAATATTAACTTTCCCTTTTAAATCAAGTACCATCTGTTTAGCAAGCTTATCACCTATCTTAGGAAACTTCTTTAAATATAATAAATTTTCTCTATTAATAGCATCCGCTATACCAGAAATAGACCCAGTAGCAAGTATCGGCAAAGTCATCTTAGGACCTAATCCTTTAACACTTATAAGTTTCAAAAACATCTCTTGTTCTTCAATCGTTTTAAATCCAAATAAAAGATGTTCATCTTCCTTAATTTGTTGATAAATATAAACTTTATAATCTTTATCTTCTTCAAAAGAATAAGGATTAGCAGTATATACTAAATAACCTATATTATTAACTTCTACTACTATAAAAGTAGAACCTATTTCTTTAACAGTACCTTTTAAATAACGAAACATATTTACCTTCTTTCTATTAACATTATACAGTAAAAACATTTGTTTGCAAAGAAAAAAGCACTAAAGTGCTTTCATTTTCTTAGGATAAGATTGCTTTTTAACAAAAGGTGTTCCATTATATTCAGTTTCACACCATTCTCTAAGATCATCAGTTGAAAGATCTTTACCATCATTAGATAAAAGTTTATCTTCTAAAAATGAGCGATAATTCTCACCTGTTTCTACAAATGCTATATATCTAGAACCTTCACTAGAATTATGATCAATAACATCAAAATCCTCATCTAACAGTCTCAACTGCTCATTAACTGCATTCAATCTCTTCAAATCAACAATCAAATCTTTTCTAGAACTTTTATAAACAACAGACTGAACAATTGCTGCTAACTTCAATTGTCTTTCAAAGGATTTATTAGCATAAGGTAATTTACTATTAATAGAAATTCCATATAATTCTAAAGCTTCCTGTCTATATTTTTCAAATATATCAAATAAATTCATTATTTTCCCCTTCCATATAAATGTTGTCATAGTATACCACAAAAAGAAAAAAATGTCAAAAAGACACTTCTAAGTACCATAAAAGGTCTTAAACATCTCTTAACACTAATTCTTATTTCATATTACTATATACGTTTTGTACATCATCTAAGTCTTCTAATTGTTCGATAAGTGCAATTACTTTAGAAGCAGCCTCTTCATCTAACTCTACATAATTACTAGGTATTAAAGTAATTTCACTAGTTAAAAAGTCAGTAACTCCTAATTTTTCTAAAGCTTCTTTTACTTTTATAAAGTCTTCTTGACTAGTTGTAATAACAT
>CAYJHI010000026.1:0-17463 GCA_964370085.1 uncultured Muribaculaceae bacterium
TTATAAGTATTTTATTTAGTTTTTTAGTGTTTACAAATATAGATAATGTTGGAGCAATGGAATTAATTCACACAGCAGAGTATCAAGATTATTTTAAAGTGTATGAAAATATAGGGGATAGTAAAGATTGGTATATTAAAAAGTGTACTTATACACCATCGATAGAAGGAACTGCAAATAAACAAGTAGATGTTTATTACCGAAGAAATAGTCATATACTATATGACGAAAATAATTATGACGCAAAAGCGCCTATTGAAGTAGATGAATTACTAAAAGATGACCCAAATTATTCGGATGCAAAAATGCTGTCTGAAGCAGGGTGCCCTCCAGGGATGTTGTCATCCGTGGTAACGTCATCCACAACTTCTGAACAAATATGGATGGAACTGATAGATGAACGTTATGTTCGAGGCGCTGAACAATATTGTGAAGGTTCTATGCAACCACTAGATGAGACTAAATCTAATCGAAATATTAAAATCAGTTTAACTGCATCGCCAACAGAAGGTAGGGATCCATCTAAAGATGGACTATATTTTAGAAAACTTCAGGATGATATAGATCATTATGATGATCTAGGAAACGGTGGTAAATGGGAATTTAAGAATGAAAATGAATATGGAGATAGTAGTCAAAATTTCAACTTTTATTATATGAGTGATATTATAGATTTTCTAGAAACTGGATGCTCAAATTTATATGTAACAAACCGCCAATCGGGAAGAACAAATGAATTGAGAATGAAATATACTGATCCTATCCCAGATATAGAAATTCGAGGAGATTGGAGAGAGTACTGGATAGCAACACCTGGTGAATTAAAAAGCAATACTTGCTTTACTGTTTTAAATGAAGCATTTGATAAACAGAACTACTACGGTGCACAAATAGGACTTCTGTCAGATGATGTTAATTCGATAATATATCAACTATCTCAATCAGACGGAGTAATAGATGCTTGTGTAGAAAATTCCGAATCAGCAGAGTGTAAAAATGCTCCTGCAGAAAAACAGATTACTCGTGAAGAACGTGATGCACTAATAGAAAAAGTAGAAGATACTAGAGATAAAATAAAAACACTAAGAGCAGAAATTGAAGCAAGTGACAAAAATTATGGAGATTGCGAAATTAGTGAATATCTTGTTGAAACAACAAATATGACAGAAGAATTAGATAGAATACTATCTCATCTCGAAGGCGAAGAGTTCAACAAATTACTAATTGATTTTGAAAACTATAATAAAAGTGTGGTTACAACTGAAGATATAGACCATATTAAAGACATGCTAGAGGATATAAAAGAAGAAACAAATAAAATAGTAGAGGTAACTGGTGCCACTTTTGATATTCCAGGAACAAATGTAGAAGTAGATTGTAATACTTTATTTGGTGCCGGAACACCACTGGGTGACATTTTAAGAGAAGTTTTAACTTGGATGCAAATTTTAGCGCCTATTGCCCTAATAATACTTGGGAGTATGGATTTTGGACAAGTAGTATTATCGGGTGATCAAGAAGCGCTGAAAAAAGCGGGAAGTAAATTCATGAAACGTTGTATCGCAGCAGTTGGATTATTCTTTGTACCACTAATGTTAAAAATAATATTAGATACTGATCTTTTGGGAATTGAAAGTAATTGTATAGAAGAATTGACAACAACAGAACAATCAGGAAGCAATAGTAACGATGAATCTAGTGTTAATGGAAATGTGCTTCATACACCACAATAATAACGAGAAAGGAAATGATTAGATATGGGACCAGGTTTTTTAGGGGATACGATACGAACATTTTTAATGTTTTTGGATACCGTAGTCTTCTTCTTTATTGAACATTTACTACAATTAATATTTGATTTGGCATCTATTGAAACAATCATTTCCATGGATGTGATTAATGAATTTATAAATAGGATGTATTTAGTTATTGGAGTATATATGCTATTTAGGATTTCGTTCGCTCTATTAAATGGAGTAGTTAATCCAGATTCATTAACTGATAAAGAAAAAGGTTTTGGAAAAATGATTGCAAGAAGCGTAACTGCAGTGCTTCTACTAGCATTTTTTCCAACAATATATTCAACAGCTTTTAGGTTACAAGCGGCACTATTGCCAACATTACCACAATTAATTTTAGGTAAAGATTTTGGTTTGGTGTACGATTCTGATGATGATGGGAACATCACAGTTAATAATGAAGAAAGTGCAGTTTCAGATGTGTCAGATATGGGAAAAGCTGTAACTTGGACTATTTATCAAACTTTTTTCACATTGGAACCTGAGTGCAGTGACAACACAGATGAAGTATTAACAGATAGTGTTGGTTCGATAACAGGAGCAACTCATGTTGTTAATGATCGATGTTCGAGCGATTCAAGCATTTATAAATATGAATATACTTCTATAATCCCTATATTTGCGGGAATAGCTATAATATTTGTCTTAGTAGGCTATGTAATAGATGTAGCAATTCGTGTATTCAAATTAACAATATTACGTATATTGGCACCTATACCAATTATAAGTTATATTGATCCTAAATCAGCTAAACAAGGAGCTTTTGCTTCCTTTGTGAAAGTGTTTTTAAGTACATATATAGATTTGTTTGTTAAATTAGCAGTTTTGTATGTCGGAATATTTTTCCTGTCAGAAATCACAAGTTTAGAAGTCAACTTACCAGGAGAAGAAGGATCAGCAATGGCAACTAGAACAGGTTTAGTCGTAGTAGCTTTAATCATTGGAATATTCTTCTTTATAAAGCAAGCACCTAAATTTATAAAAGATATATTAGGCATTAAAAGTCCAGGAACTGGAATTGGTTTAAATGCTTCACTGGCAGGTGCATCAGCACTTTTAAGTGGCGCAGGTATTACGGGTGCTTTGGCAGCTAGTACTAATGCATTAGAAGCTGGAAGTGAAGCTGTAGCTCAAGGTAAAGCCGTAGGTGGCGGTAGCCAAATGGGAAGAGATATAGCAGCCCAACTTAAAACCGGAGATCCAAAAGCTAAAGGTAAAACATTTGCTCAAAAAGTGGCATCACTTCCTCTTAAAGTGAGAGGTAATAGAGCAGGGTTTACTGATAAAAATGTTGAAGATGCAAAAACTGCCATGTATGGAGCACAAAATGCTAAAACAATGGTTGATGGATTAAAAGAAAAAATCAATTCGGGTCAAAGTTTAACAAATAATGAAGCAGCTTACATGAGAGAATATCTTACAAATAACTATGGTGAAAAAGAAATTGATGCTATGTCAAGAGACATGAGTAATAATGTTACAGATGTTGCTAGTTGGGACAATGTACAATGGACTAGGTTATCTAATGCTGAGACACGAAATGCTGGTCAAGCTAAAACTAATTTTGAAGAGATGGCAGCACAAACAGAATTGCAAGGTAATAGAAAAGTTAACGATACTTATAAGTCAAGAAGAGGCGGAAGAAGAACTGCTCAGCAACATTCAAGACGATTATAAGATTATGAAAAGGTGTGTGATATATAGTGAATTATTTAATACCAAGTAATACTAAAAAAGGTTTATTACTATTTGGTTTATTTAGAAAGATAGATGCTATTATTTTTGGAACTGGTTTGGGAATAACATTATTTTTATTACTAATGTTTCCTGCTGACAATACTCTGATAACAGTGTTGATACTAGCGCCATTATGTATATCGGCAATCCTAATCGCGCCGATACCTAATTATCATAATGTACTAGTAGTAATTCAAAACTTAATAGAATTTCTAAATACAAGACAAAGATTAATATGGAAAGGTTGGTGTTCAAAAGATGGCGAAGACAGTAAGAAGTAAATATACAGAAGATTGGTTAACAGTTAAATCAATTCAAAATGGAATGATTACTCTTGATAATAATGTTCATGTAACAGGGGTTAAAATAGTTCCTAGAAATATCTTTATCTTAGACACTAATAGTCAAGATAATACGTTAATAGGACTTAAAAATTTTTATAACTCATTAGATTTTGAATTTTGGTTAGTGGTAGCAGATAGACCTGTTGATATATCAGTCTATATGTCACAGCTACAATTATTATATAACGATACACCAAACCCTGCTATTCGTAAGTTAATCAACGAAGACATACAAAAAGGTAACACTTTTATTAATAATAATATAGTTGATACAGAATACTATATTATGTTCCAAGAAAAAAATGTTGAAATGTTACAAAAGAAAGTGCGTTTAATGATGAATGGGCTTGCTGCTTGTGGTTTAGTTGCTTCTCAAACAAGCAATGAAGATCTAAGAGTAGTAATAGATAGTTTCCTAAATGGAGGAACAACAACAGAGTTTGGGACGGTGATGCCAGTATGAGTACAAATAATTTAAAAACACAATTAGCACCTAAAGGATTACACTTTAATCCAAGTGATTTCTTTATCAGTGATAAATATGCCACTATTATGACAGTTATATCTTTTCCTAAAATCATTGCACCTGGTTATTTATCTAACTTAACTAATATGCCAGGTATCAAAGTGGTAGTTAAACATATACCTGTTCCTTTTTCAACAATTTCTAAAATGTTAAATAGACAAAGTGTTGAATTAAGACAAAGGTATCAAGAAGAAAAAGATAAAACAATGCAAGAGAGAATTAGACAAGATGCAGAGAGTTTGGAACAGTTTACAACTATGTTAGCTAGTTCTCAAGCTAAAATCTTTGACTTTCAATTGCACATTATGATAACTGCTGATACTAAAGATGAATTAGAATCTAAAAAAGTAAATGTTAAAAACTATTTAGACGCTATGGAATTAAGAGCAATGTCACTTCGTTTTGAACAAGAAAAAGTTCTTAAATCAATTTTACCAATTTTTAATAAACAAGATATAGAAGAAAGAATAGGAACACCAATTCCATCTGTAACAATTGCAGCAATGTATCCATTTATCTTTGATAGTATTAAAGATCCAGGATTATCAATGTTACTGGGAGTTGATTTCTCTGGAGGAGTTATTCTTTTTAACCAATTTTTATATCAAATAAAAAAAGAAAACAACCGTAATAATGCCAATATGATTATTTTAGGAACATCAGGTTCGGGTAAATCGACAGCAGCAAAACTACTACTTAGAAGTCATATTCGTAATGGATGTCAATTAATTGCAATCGATCCAGAAAATGAACTTGCAGAAATGACAAGATCATTTGGAGGAGATGTAGTAGATTTAGGAAAAGGTGGAAACTTCGGAATGATCAATCCGCTTGAAGTAATTATTGATGCTGATGAAGAAGAACTAAAATCAGGATTAGGACATGCTGTTTTAACTAGAACACTACAGTTTTTAAAGGCATTTATGCGTTATTATGATCCAACTATAGAAGAAGATGTATTAACTTTATTTAGTGAAGTAGTCCAAGACACATATAGACGTTTTGGAATTGATTTTAATACCGATTTTTCAAAATTCACATCAAAAGATTTTCCAACATTTACAGATGTATATGCTACTGTTAAAGGTAAATTATTATCAATGACAGATGCTACTCATGAAAGAGATATCATTGAAAGATTAGAATTAAAATTAAGACCAATAACAAAAGAATTAAAGTTTTATTTTGATGGACATACAACTGTAACTAGAGATAGTGACTTTATGGTATTCAACATTAAAGAATTAATGAATTCAGATACTAATGTTAGAAATGCCTTATTCTTCAATGTACTTAAATATGCATGGGGGTTATGTTTAGATGTGGATGTCAATACCGTTCTAATGGTTGACGAAGCACATGTTCTTTTAGGACAAAATAATACTTTAGGAGCAGAATTTTTGGCACAAGTTCAAAGACGTGCTCGTAAATATAACACAGGAACTATTATAATCACACAACAACCAAGTGATTTTAGTGATCCAGGTGTAATTACTCAAGGTAAAGCAATCTTCGATAATGCTTCTTATTATTTAGTAATGGGACTGAAAAAACAAGCTGTTGAAGATTTATCAAGATTAATAGATTTAAATGAAAACGAAAAAGATAGTATAAAACATTATTCTCAAGGTGAAGCGTTATTTGTTTGTGGAAATAGACGTATGCGAATCAATGTAATAGCTACTCAAGAAGAATTAGATTCATTTGGTAGCGGAGGAGGATTTTAGAAGTAAAATCCTTTTGTAGTATGGAGGTGAAAATATGGCAGGATATAGTGCGAAAAAAGCTGGTAACAAAACTTATGGACCAGAAGAAAAACAAAATAATAATAAAGAACAATCTAGTCCAACTAGCAAAGTAGCTGAAAAAGGGATGCAAGCAGCAGGGGTTCCCAAACCTTTAGCTAAGACAGCTGCACCTTTAGCAGAAAAACTAAAAAATCTAGCTATGCCTAGACCTCTACAAAACTTAAATAAAAAAAATAGAGATGATCAAAATAAAAATGGAAATGAGTCAGATTCTTCTACTGAAGACACAGGAGATAAAAAAGAAGAAAATCAAAAACCAGGATTACCCAAAGCGCCTGGTCTAGGACCTAAAAAACCACAAGAAAAAGATGAAGAAGAAAATAATGAATCTTCAGAAAGTAACGACACAGGTAGTAAAGCTGTGAAAAAAGCAGGACAAATGATGGGGAAAATTGCCAGTGCCTTATTGCCAATGGTAGCCGGACCAATTGCTATTATGATTATAGTAATGGTTGTAGTTGCAGCAGTCTCTTCATTTTTCTTAATGATTGGAAGTTTTTTCACTAATATGTTTTCAGCTTTCGAAGTTAGTAATAATCACTTAGGGTATACTACCGGTTCAACCAATTTTTTCAGTAGCGAAGATAGTATAGGTCTATCAGATAAGTACTTAGCAGAATTAGACAAGTTACATGATAAATATGGTGACAAAATAGATTATGATTTAATTACAGCAACATTGTTTTCAGAACAGTATTTAATGGACTTTGTCGATTCTGAGGAAATAGAAGGATTACTAGATGGGAACATTACTGATGAAAATGGTAATTTATTAGACCCAAATGATTCTGATTTGACAGAGGAACAAAAAGAAGCAATTGAAAATAGAGAATTAAGAGAACAAGAAACAATAGAAAAATTAGAACTTTTAGCAGAAAAACAAGATGGAGACACATACGTAAAAAAAGAAACAACAACATCAACAGGAACAAATAGTGAAGATAATGACATTGTATATACCGGAGAAATTACAGATATAAGTCAGTATTTTATTGATTTGTGGGTTGATTATGGAGGCTTTTATCAAAGAGGGTACACTTCTGATCACTCAGGATTAGATATCAGCGCTAATGAAGGTGCTCCAATTTACTCTCCGATTGCCGGAACTGTTGTTTTTGCAGGAGATGGAGCTAACGGTGGAATAGCAGATTTTGGAAATGTTGTAGTAGTAGATGATGCCAATGGCTACGAACATGTTTTTTCACACATGGTAGACGGAAGTATAAAAGTAAGTGTTGGAGATGAAGTAACCGTTGGCACTAACTTAGGTGGTGTTGGAAATACAGGGTACTCAACAGGTAATCACCTTCATTATGCGATTTACAAAAATAGTGGATGTATGTCTGGAGGGGTTTGTAATCATCAATCATCAACTGATCCAGAATTGTTTTATGGCTCAGGTTCAGGAAATACTAATGTAACAGAAGGAACTACAGGAAACGAAAATTCACTACAGTATATCGGTCCAGTTGATGATTTAGCAGAATTTTATGCCGAAACTATACCTGGAACAGTTATGACATCACCTTTTGGATGGCGTGAAGGTAATGCGATAGTAAGTAGCAATCATAAAGGTGTTGATTTTGCTCCAACAGGTGGACGTGAAAATTATCATGAATTATTATCACCTATTGAAGGAACTGTTACAAGATCAGTTCCTAATGGAAATGGCAATGGATATGGAGCATACGTTGTTATTCAAGAAGATCATGGTGAAAATAGACATTTACTAGCACATTTTAGTTATGGAACGATAAATTTAAAAGAAGGAGACAAAGTAGGTGTAGGTGATTATATCGGTAAAATGGGAAGTACTGGTAATTCTACTGGAACTCATGTACATCACGAAGTTATTACACCAGAAAACACTTATTTAGATCCAATAACATATTTTAAAGAAACACCTCCTGCTTCAAGTGGTTTTATAGGAGGAAATAATGTCACTTATAGTGAAGAATTAATCACATTAGAGGAATGGCATAATACTAATTATTATCAGTTCTTAATTAATGAATTTATTGTTGACTATTATGATGATTATTTACCTAGTGAAGAAGAGCAAGCAGAACGTGATCGTGCAGTATATGAAATGGCCGATAACATATATGAAATTTGGAAACAATACAAACAAAGTATGTTAAAAAGCAGTTCAAATGTTGGACAAACATGTAAGTATACAGCTAATGATGGAACAGAATTAACCAATGTCAAAGTAGAACTACTTGAATGTTGGGGAAGTAGTGAACCTATAGATACAGAACTTGTTGACTTAGAAAAATATATTACGGGTGTTGTTTATGCTGAAGTAGGAGCATTTGGAGTGGAAGCACATAAAGTTCAATCAATTGCAGCTAGAAGTTATCTTTTCACACGAGGAGATCAAATGCCAAGTCCGTATGGTGATATAAGACAGGAAAATGGTTATACCGTTATTTCAATCAGAAACTGTACAGCAGATCAAGTATACTGCGATCCTGATTTAGGTTGTCATTCAAATAGTTCAACAGCAGGAGATACAGTTTATTCAGGACAAAATAGTGGAGCAGCACTTAGTAAACCACCACTTTCAGAAGATTCTGAAATTAGAACAGCAGTTCAAGAAACCACAGGTCAAGTATTAGTAAATGGTGAAGGGAAAATTCAGTATACAACTTATACTGCCGGCAACGGACAAACACAATGGCAAGAAATGGCTGAATCTGGAATGGGATATCAACAAATAATTGTAGATTGGTATGAGAGAACATTAGGTTCAAATCTAAGTTTAACCTCAACTTGTATAAATGATATAGAAGGATTGACTGTTCCTGAAGGTGGATATAGTAAAAATATTGTTTACTATTCACAAAATGATTATCCTAATGATTCGTTCGGTGGATATGGAACATTTGCAGATATGGGATGTGCACCAACTTCATATGCAATGGTTGCATCAACTATGCTGGGAGAACCACATCTACCATTAGAACAAATGAGGTATGTCTGTCCTGATAATTGTGGAACATTCGGAACATCGTATGCTGGTGTTGATGCTTTTGCTAAAGAATATCCAGAATTAGAAGTATCTGAACAAATATCAGTAATGGACCAAGCACAGTTAGTATTAGATACACTAGCAAGTGGAGATTCATTGATTTTAATCACAACATACCAAGGGGAAACAATCATGAGTAGAGTAGCACATACTATGATTCTAACTGGAATAAATGAAAATGGAGAAATAACAGTAGCAGACCCATGGTCAGAAGAAAGCTCTGCCAAGACATATACAGTAGAAGAAATGCTAGCATCAGCAGAATATGCTTGGACTGTTAAATTGAAAGGATAATGTATGAAAAAGTTAAAAATATTAATAATAACAATTTGCATCATTTTTTTAACAGGATGCACTGTAGACTACAATATTGAAGTTAACAAAGATACAACAATTAGCGAATCATTCTCAGCAGATGAGCATAAGTCAGCCTTTACACATACTCAAATAATGGAAGCAAATATTGTTGTTAACAATATGGTTGAAAGAGAAATGGAACGCTTAGAGGAAATTGGATATAATTATAAATTAACTATGGATGATGAAAATGTAATCACAACTTTTACTAATAGTTACCTTAATTTCAATGAGTATATATCAAAAGCACAGCCGACATATACACAATGGTTTGATACTATCAATGTAGTAGAAAATGGAGATATAGTAGAATTTCATGCAACTGACTTCGTTCCATTTAGTACTGCTAATCCTAGTAAGTATATTGTTAATGACTTAAACATTAATCTTATTATTCCTTTTGAAGTAACGTCTCACAATGCCGATGCAACAGCTATTATAGATAACAAAATTATTTATACCTGGAACATAGATGAAGATACAACTTCCAAGGAAATAAAAATAAATTATAATGTAGCAAAAGATGCAAAAACTTCTTGGACTTTTGAACTGATTATTGGTATACTAATACTAGCAATTGTAATAGGGATTATTGTTTATCGCAAAATTCAAAAAACAGATGAAATTAATAAGATATAGAACAGGAGATAAATTTAATGAAACTAAAATTTAGAGCAGAACCACAAGATATAATGTTATTTGTATTGTTTGCATTATTTCTTCTATATGTAGTAGCAATAGGGGTATTAAATTTATCATCTTTTGCCGTTCATGGTGATTTTCATGGCTTCAACCCCCTTAACGCTTTCACACCAGATTATTTAATTTCAACAATCGTTTTCTACATCTTAGCATTAGCTGGTATTTTTGTCAGTGTCGGATCATACTTTTTTGAAAGAGAAAAAGGATTTGGCTTTGCCACTGATAAAAAAGATAAAGGTTATAGTCGTTGGGCCAAAGAAAAAGAAATGAAAACAGAACTTACAATGATTGATCCTAAAGCAGAAACAAGTACTGCAGCAGGTGTACCAATCATGATAAAAGACAATGAAGTATGGGTTGATGATGGAGAACATCATACTTTGGTTATTGGGGCAACTGGTTCTGGTAAAACACAAACAGTTATTTATCCAACAGTTAAGAACTTAGCTAAAAAAGGTGAATCAATGATCGTAACCGATCCCAAAGGAGAAATTTACGAAAAGACATCTGAAATGTTACGTGCTAAAGGATATAATATCTTAATATTAAATTTCCGTGATCCTCAACAAGGAAATGCATGGAATCCTTTATCACTACCATATCAAATATATAAAGATGGTAACCAAGATAAAGCTATCGAGTTATTAGATGACTTAGCTTTAAATATTCTATATGAAGAAAATAACGGAAATGCTGACCCTTTCTGGGAAAAAACATCAGCCGATTATTTTGCAGGTATTGCCCTAGGATTATTTGAAGATGCCGATGAGAGTGAAATAAATATCAATAGTATCAGTTTAATGACAACTGTTGGAGAAGAAAAATTTGGTGGATCTACTTATGTAAAAGAATATTTTGGAAGTAAGAGTCCAGAGAGTGCTGCAGCAATTAATGCTTCAAGTACAATAATGGCACCTACTGATACAAAAGGTAGTATCCTAGCAGTTTTTAAACAAAAAATAAAATTATTCGCATCACGTGAAAACTTATCAGAAATGTTATCATATAGTGATGTTGATTTAAAAACTATTGGAGAACAAAAAACAGCATTATTTATTGTTATTCAAGATGAAAAGAAAACATATCACTCATTAGTAACTATTCTTTTAAAACAATGTTATGAAACACTAATTGATGTTGCACAACAACATGGAGGAAAACTTCCTGTAAGAACAAACTTCTTACTAGATGAGTTTGCCAACATGCCACCATTAAAAGATGTTACAACAATGATAACTGCAGCACGTTCAAGACAAATTAGATTTACAATGATTATTCAAAACTTTGCTCAGTTAAATCAAGTATATGGAAAAGAAAACGCTGAAACTATTAAAGGTAACTGTGGTAATATAATCTATCTTATTAGTACAGAACTTGCAGCATTAGAAGAAATCTCTAAGATGTGTGGAGAAGTAAAATCTAAAAAAGATGATAAGACAGCTTCAACACCATTAGTAACAGTTAGTGACTTACAAAGAATGAAACAGTTCGAAACAATTATTATGAGAATCAGAAAACAACCATTTAAAACAACAATGGTGCCTGATTTTAAAATGAACTGGGGTAAAGAGTATCCAAAAGCAACATATCCTAGTCGTGATAAACAACCAGTAAAAACATTCGATTTAAGAGAATTTGTCAAAGAAGCAAAACGTAAAAAATTAATGGAAATGATGGAAAATGCTGGAGGTCCAGAAGGTGGTAATTTACCATCAGGTGGAAGTAATATGATACCTCCATTCGGAAGAGATGGACAAAACCAAGCACCTTTCTTACCACCTAATTTATTTCAACAAGCTTCTGAAGCAAGACAAGCGCCTCAACCTAGACCAACACCTTCAATTAATCCAGAAGATTTAATGAAGAAGATTGATGCTCGTATTGCAGAACTTGAAGAAGAAGAAAGAAAATTAAACGAAGAGAATAAAAAGAATAATATACCAACAACTACTGAACAAGTTAAACCAACTGTTGTAGAGCAAGTTGTTAATAAGGTTGAACCAGTAGAAAAAGAGGTTGTAACAGAAACTGTTAAACCAACAGTTTCACCAGTACACATTCCTGAAGAAGAAGATAACAAATTTTTTGATGATTTCTTCGATGATGAAGATTAGGAGGTAACTTATGGATCCACAATTAAGAAGAAAAATTTATATTACAATGGGAGCGATTGCAGGTATAGTAATACTAATATTACTTATAACTTTTATTGGTAGCTTATTATTTGGATCAAATAAATCTTATGCCCAAGTAGAAGACATTATGGAAGAAGCCGCTATTAGCTACTATAGAGACAATGAACAATTATTACCTAAGGATGAAACAACAGAATTAAGAGTAGATGTTGACACTTTAGTAGATGCAGGTAAAATGAATCCGCTTACAGACTTATTAGAAAATGATACTTGTACAGGTAGTGTAGTAGTTATTAAAAATAATGATTCATATTTATACACACCATATTTAGAATGTAGTGACGAGTATAAGACAGAAACAATGGCAGGTAGGTTAACTGATCAAAGTAACATAGTTGCTACAGGAGATGGAATATATTTCATGAATAATGAATATGTTTATCGTGGTGAAGTTGAAAATAATTACCTACAATTAGGAGAAACTATGTTTCAAGTAGTGAAAATAACTTCTGATAATAAGTTAATGTTGATTGCAACTGAAATCAAAGAGGAATATGATCGTTATTATTGGGATAATCGTTATAATAGCGAAAAAAGTGCTAATACTGGAATTAACGATTATGATGTTAGTAGAGTTAACGATCGACTACTAGAAATTTACGATATAGATAGTTTTTTATCAGATAAAACTTTAGTTACTACAGGGAACTTTTGTATTGGAAAAAGAGGAGAAAGTGATTCAACTAATGACGGCTCAATAGAATGTTCTGTTTTAGCAGAAAATGATCAAATCGGTCTACTACCAGCATATGATTTTATTAATGCGAGTATTGATCAAAACTGTAATAGTATCGATGATCCAGAATGCCAAAATTATAATTATTTGAAAGTAGTTCTAGATGATGCATGGTTATCAACTACTAACAATGCGAATACATATGAAGTGTATCAAGTGACTAGCACAGGAAAAATGGATGCTAAAAATGCAAATATAAGTAACCAAATTAACCCAGTTATATATTTGACACCTTCAGCAATGTACTCATCAGGTACAGGTACATTTGAAGATCCATATATTGTAAGATAGAGAACATCTCTATCTTTTTTTCATATAATACACTAGAGGTGTATATGGAAATAACAATAGATATTTTTGTAAATAAAATGAAAAAAGAAAGATTAAATATAATTGATATAAGAAATAATGATTTATATAAACTTAGTCATATACCAAATTCTTATAATATAAACCCTAAATTTTTATTAGTATATCCTCATAAAAACTTAGATAAAAAGAAAATCTATTATATTTATTGCCAATACGGTGAAAAAAGTTATAAATGCTCAAAACAATTAAATGAACTAGGATATCAAGTTTACAATTTAAAAGGAGGATATAACGCTTATCAAAGATATTAGATATCTTTTTTTTATTATCTATATTATAATTATATATATAATAGAAAAGAGGTATAAAATGATTGAATATATAATAATAGGCCTATTAGTAATATTGATTATCCTAGTAATAATCTCTTTATTTAAAAATAGTAATGAAAGTAATATAACAGAAAGACTAGGTAAAATGGAAACAAGTCTTATTAAAGATTTAGGAGAGTTTCGTAGTAGTATTGTCAAAGATATAAATACTGATTTTGAAAAATTAAATACTACAATCGAAAAAAGACTTATTCATATTAATGAAAAAGTAAATGAAAGATTAGATCAAAATTTTGATAAAACTAATAAAACATTTATGTCTGTTTTAGAAAGACTAAGTAAAATAGATGAAGCCCAAAAGAAAATAGAATTATTATCCAACGATATTGTCTCACTAGAAAGTATTCTTACAGATAAAAAATCTCGTGGTATCTTTGGAGAAGTTAATTTAAATCATATTTTAACAAGTGTTTTTGGAGATAAAAATGATAATATTTATAAATTACAATATACATTTCCCAATAAAGCTATCGCTGACAGTGTCTTATTCGCACCACTTCCATTAGGTACCATTGCAATTGACTCTAAATTCCCTTTAGAAAACTATCAAACAATGGTCGATAAAAAGAAAACTCAAGTCGAAAGAGATCACTATGAAAAATTATTTAAACAAGATGTTAAAAGACATATAGATGCTATTAGTACAAAATATATTATTAAAGATGTAACATCAGACCAAGCAATCATGTTCCTGCCAGCAGAAGCCATATTCGCTGAAATAAATGCCTATCATCAAGACATTATTGAGTATGCCTATAAAAAGAAAGTTTGGATTACTTCTCCAACCACTCTAATAAGTACCTTATCAGTTATTCAAATGATTTTAAAAAATATTGAAAGAGATAAATACTCATCAGTTATTCATGAAGAATTAAACAAATTAGGATTAGAATTTTCCCGTTATAAAGAAAGATGGGATAAACTAGCAAGAAGTATCCAAACAGTTAATAAAGACGTTGAAAGTGTTTCTATAACAACAGATAAAATATCTAAAAAGTTTGAAAAAATTAATCAAGTAGAATCATTATTAATAGAAGAATATTTAGAAGAGGAATAGTTAATGACTATTTCTTTTTGTATAAAAAATTAAATTAATTCTATAATAGTAACATAGACTATAATATGGTGATTAGATGTTAACAAAAGTAATAATCTATCTAATAGGTATAAGTCTAACAGTAATAGGTATTTTATTCAGTATTATTTATTTAAACATACTATCAATAGGATATAACCTTACTGAATATTTTACTTATATAATCACCAAAATAGAATGTTGGTTAATACCAATAGGATTAACATTAATTATACTAGCAATATATAGAAAGGGTGATCAATAAAATGATTTATGTCTATGATTTTCTCCTAAACTGGACTGATACAAAAAGAGTATATGAATTTTTCGAATGGAAAGAGGATGATTGTATTGAACACATAAAAAGAATTCCTCTAATCAAAATAACAACAGAAAAAATGAATGATGTATTAACTAATCAAATTAAAATAACAGAAGAACTAATGAATAAACTACTTAATAAAGCAGAAGTATATCAAAGTAAAAGTACTACTAAAATTAAGTATGCTTTAATCTTAACTGATAAAAATAGAGTAGTCGCAATAGAATTTTCAAAAGAAGGAAAAAGTATATGTCGAAGTTTTCTAGATTTAGAAGATGAAGAAGAAGTGTTAGATGTTGCTAGTAATTTAGATATATATGATTTTAAATATCAAAAATTATCAACATTAGAAGAGCAAACCTATGAAACAAGAAAAGAATTATCTATGAAAAAATACCTCATTAATGAAATAAAAAAAAGTTATCGAAATCATCATTATAATAAAATATATTTCTTGTATAATGAATACTTTGATCAAGAAGAAGAAGATATAAAAAACTGTTACAATAAGTTAATAAATACTTTTAATGAACCAATTACTCATAAACATCATGAATTATATAACGTTATTAAATTATCACATAATAAAAAGGCATCAACTAAATGATGTCTTTCTTAGTTAAAATAGTTAATATGCATTTTGTCTTTAACTTCCTTAAGGACTTTTTTAGCACAATCTCTAGCACACTCAGTACCAGTAGTTAAAATACGATTAACTTCGTCACTATTTTCTTCATAATATTTACGTTTCTCTTGAATTGGTTTTAAAAATTCATTAGTAATTTCAATAAGTTCTTTCTTACAACCTACACAACCTCTAGAACCACTACAACATTCATTTCTAACAGTTTCTAAATTAGAATTACTAAGCAGTTTATGATAATAATAAACCATACATTTATCAGGATTAGCTTTATCATCTTTTTTAATCTTATCCGGATCAGTAATCGCACCCATAATTTTTTTAGAAATAGTTTCTTCATCATCTACTAAATAAATAGCATTTCCTAAACTTTTACCCATTTTATCATTACCATCTAATCCTTTAACACGAGTAACTTTAGTAAGTAGATGTTCTGGTTCTTTAAAAGTTTCTCCATATATATTATTAAACTTACGTACAATTTCACGACACTGTTCAATTAAAGGTAACTGATCTTCTCCAACAGGAACAACTTCACCCCTAAAAGCTGTAATATCTGCAGCTTGGCTAACTGGATATCCTAAAAAACCATAAGTAACACCTTCACCATCACTACCAAATAAATATTTCTTCTGAGCAATCTCTGTTTTAATAGTAGGATTTCTTTGTAGACGATTAATTGTAACTAAGTTAGAGTAGAACACTGTTAGTTCTGCAATTTCAGGAATCATCGATTGAATAAAGAAATTAACTTTATTAGGATCCACACCAATCGCAAGTAAATCTTTAGTAACCTCAAACACATTAGTTCTAACTTTTTCAGGATCATTAAAATTATCAGTTAAAGCCTGAACATCTGCTATTTCTATAAAAGTATTATATTCATCTTGTACTTTTAAATAGTTTTGACAAGCACCAAAATAATGACCCAAGTGTAGATTACCAGTAGGTCTTAAACCCGTTAATACATTTTTTTTCATATAATCACATCCCTATAACTATTGTATCAAATAATTATCCAAAAATCTATTAACAAATGGTGAATACATAAGAAATATATAAGTATATAACAATGATAGAAGAGCATATATTAGAATAATGATACTTCAGGTACAAAATAGTATGACAGTAAAATGTTAAAAAACTATTAATAAGAAAAAGTTGAAATAAGAAAAACAATATGATATTATATATACATAGATATATTAAAAACAAGTGCGAAAGACGTAAATAGTCAATGATTTAAAGAGAGTCAGTGGTTGGTGTGAACTGATAAGAGTAACTATTTAAGATCACTTTCAAGTGTAGTTTATGGATAAAGTAAATTCGGTAACGCGTTATAGTATTGAGTGCATAGTAATAACTATGAATTAAGGTGGTACCGCGAGCAATTCGTCCTTTTCAAAGGATGAATTTTTTTGTTGAAAGGAGAAAATTATGGAATTTAAAAAATTAGATAAAAATAAAATAAGTGAGGCAGA
>CAYJHI010000027.1:0-16481 GCA_964370085.1 uncultured Muribaculaceae bacterium
TATTATAGGTGAAGTTTATGTATTTTACATATAAGAATATCCATCTTTATTACGAAAAATATGGTACTGGTAAAAAAGAAATGCTAATACTACCAGGATGGGGACATAATCGCAATACTTTTCATCATATCGTTGAAGAGTTTAGTAAGAAATACACTATTTACATTGTAGATTATCCCGGTTTTGGAAATAGTCCTTTTCCTAATAAAGATTTGACTATTTATAATTATACCGATATTATAGTTAGTCTTATTAAGTTTTTAGAACTAAAAAATCCTATTATAATCGGACATTCATTTGGAGGAAGAATTGCAATCGTATTAAATGGTTGTTATAAATATCCAATTAGTAAGATGATATTAATAGGAAGTGCTGGTATTAAACCTAAAAGAACTTTTCTTTCATTATTAAAATCATATAGATATAAATTATTAAAGAAAATATCTTTCTTCTTACCTAAGAAGTATAAAGAAGTTTATTTATCTAATTTATTAAACAAATATGGTTCTAGTGATTATTTGAAACTTAGTGATAGACAAAGAAAAACATTTATAAATATTATTACTCAAGATCTTACTAATTATCTATCTAAGATTAAAGCATCTACTCTATTGATATGGGGCGAGAGTGATTTATCAACACCACTTAAAGATGGTATATTAATGAATAAACTAATTAATGATTCAGGTCTTGTTACTTTAGATAGATGTGGTCATTTCTGTTATTTAGAAAATCCTAAATATATTAATTTGATTATAAAAGAATTTTTAAAAAATAAAACTAAGAATAATTAATTCTTAGTTATTTTATTTAATACTTCTTCTAAAGAAATAATACTACTCTCTTCTTCAGTTCTGTTTTTATATTCATATAAGTCATCTTCAATTGAACGTCCTACAACGACACGATGAGGTATTCCTAGTAAATCACTATCTTTGAATTTAACTCCTGCTCTTTCATTACGATCATCTAACATAACGTCTATATTTAATAAATTCAATTTATCATATAACTCCAAAGCTTTTTGTAGTTGTTTTGGGTTTTTGCAATCAGCGATGATGATACTAACGTTAAATGGGGCGATACTTTCGTTAAAGACCATCCCATGGTTATCATTATGTTGTTCTATATAAGCCGCTAGTATTCTACCTATACCTATTCCATAACATCCCATTTGTACAAACTGAGGTTTATTAAATTCATCTTGATAAGTAAGATTTAAACTTCTAGAGTATTTATCTCCTAGTTTAAAAATATTACCTATTTCAATACCTTTTTTAAATACTAACTTATTACCACAAATAGGACATAAGTCTTCTTCAGTTATTTCTCTTAAATCAATATATTCTGCTTTAAAATCAGATGTATTAGTGTTAACAAAATGATAATCTTCTTCATTAGCCCCTGTTACAAAATTAGTCATGTGTTCTACTTCTAAGTCAGCATATATATTAATATCTAAATTAATTGGTCCTGCATAACCCTTAGTAGTAACACTATTAATTTCTTCTTCAGTTGCAAGTACTATTTCATCTTCTAAACAATTGATATATTTACTTAATTTAAGTAAGTTAACTTCTCTATCTCCTCTTACTAAAACGGCAATTAATTCATCTTTTGCTTTGTATATTAAACATTTAACCGTTTTGGGAGTTTCTATATCTAAAAAACTTGCTACTTCTTCAATTGTCTTAGTATTAGGTGTACTCACCTTTTCTAAACTAAGTTTATTTTCATTAACTTGTTCAGTAGTTTTAAAAGTTGCTATTTCTTTATTAGATGAATAATCACATTTACTACATACTACTAAGTGATCTTCTCCAATATCTGTAAGCGCTTGAAACTCTTCTGATAAAAGTCCACCCATCGCTCCTGTATCTGCTTTAACAACAGTATAATCAATACCTACTCTTTGAAAAATGTTGTGGTATGCAATATCCATTTTACGATAAGATTCTTCTAGTCCATCTAAATCTTTATCAAAGCTATAAGCATCTTTCATCGAAAACTCTTTTACTCTAATAAGTCCAAATCTACTTCTTGCTTCATCTCTATATTTAGTACCTATTTGATAAATATTAAATGGTAGTGTTTTATAAGATGTTATTTGCATCTTCGCTGCTTCTACAAATAACTCTTCATGCGTTGGTCCTAATGCAAAGTTTCTATTATTACGATCAGTCAAAGTAAACATACTATTACCAAAGATATTTCTTCTACCACTGTCTATATAAACTTCTTCTGGTATTAAACAAGGCATTAATAATTCTAACGCTCCTTGTTTATTCATTTCATCTCTTACAATATCTTGTATTTTCTTAATAACTCTTAGTCCAAGAGGCATATACATATATACCCCTGCACTACTTTTTTTAATCATACCTGATCTAACTAAAAGATTACTACTAACTGAATCTTCATCTTTACTATCTTCTCTTAATGTATAAAAATAATTATTTTTTAGTTTCATAATTCCTCCTTAAGGATTTAATCTATTTGGTCCACGGAACAATAACATTGATTCTTTTAGTGATGGAAGTCCTAGTAATAACATAGTTAATCTATCAACTCCTAGTCCAAAACCTCCATGTGGTGGACAACCGTATTTAAAGAAGTCTAAATAGAACTCAACGTCTTTATCTAATCCTTTTTCCTTAGCTTGTTCTACTAATATATCATAACGATGTTCTCTTTGTGCTCCAGTTGTAATTTCTACACCTCTCCATAAAAGATCATATCCTAGGGCAGTATCACCATCTCTCATATGATAAAATGCTCTTTTTTCTTTAGGATAATCCGTTACAAAGATAAACTCACAGTTAAACTCATCCTGAGCATATTGACATGCAAGTCTTTCAGCTTCTGTTGTAAGATCAAATCTATCTTCTACTTTTAAGTTATATTTACTCTCTAGTATTTCTAATAAATCATTTAATTTAACTCTAGGGAAACTAGTTGGAACAACAACTTCTTGATTGTAGATTTCTTTAATCATATCCCCATATTTATCTTTAACATTTTTAAGCATTTCAATAAGCATTGCTTCTTCTAAATTCATAACATCAACATACGAATCAATATAACTAAATTCTAAATCAAATCCTGTAAATTCCGTAGCATGTCGAGAAGTATTTGAGTTTTCTGCTCTAAACACTGGTCCTGTTTCAAATATTCTCTCCATCCCACTAGACATAGCCATTTGCTTATAAAACTGCGGAGACTGTGCAAGATATGCTAATCTATCAAAGTATTTAACTTCGAATACATCACTACCTGATTCAGAAGCTGCTGCTATTAGTTTAGGAGTATGTATTTCAATAAAGTCATTTTTATATAAATAATCTCTAAAAGATTTAATCATCTCTGTTTGAATACGAAAGATATTAGTGTTAAATTCATTTCTTAAATCTAAGAAACGATTATCTAATCTCGTATCAATATCTTGAGCATCTTTATCTTTTATATTAACAGGTAACTCTGGTACTGATACTGAAGTAACTTCAATAGTACTAGGTATTAACTCCATACCTCTTAGTTTAACTTTCTCGTTCTTAACTAATTTACCTGCTACTTTAATAGTACTTTCATTAGTAAGATTATTAACTATTTCTACTATCTCTTTATTACATTCTTCTGATTTTTCAATAGTAATTTGTATTTTATTATTAATGTCTCTAAGTACAATAAACTGTACCCATTGTAAATTACGCACATTGTCAACAAAACCTACTAAGGTTATTTCTTTATCTATATACTCTTCTAAATTATTCAAATTTATCTTATTCATATGTATCATCTCCCATATCTTCTAAAGCTTGTTGATAGATTTTTTCTTCTAAGTAATATTCTAAGTAATTTAAATCAACTTCTTCTTCTTCTTTAGTAACGTTATTTTTTACTTTAACTATATCTTTATCTAAATCTTCACTATTTAATATAACTAGGTACTGACTATTTAATCTATCTGCCTTTTTAAATTGTGCTTTTAAGCTCTTAGATTCATATTCTAAATCTGTTACAAATCCTAATGTTCTTAATCTACTAGCTAAATGAATAGCATATTTCTTTTCATCTTCATTTACGTACATGATGAATGCGTCTGTCTTAGCATCTTCTACTAATTTAATATTTGACTCTTCTAAGGCAAACATTATTCTTTCTATACCTGCTGCAAACCCTACTGAAGGTGTAGATGGTCCGTCTATTTGTTCTACTAAATCATTGTATCTACCACCCGCACCAACAACGTTTTGGTTACCTAAGGCTTCTACTTCTGTCGTAAACTCAAACACTGTATGACTATAATAATCAAATCCTCTGACAGTATTTGGATCAATTTCATAAGGAATGCTTAATATATCTAAATATTCTTTTACTTTCTCAAAGTGTTCTTCGCTTTCTTCATTTAAATAATCAATTATCTTAGGAGCATTTTTGAATACATCATTGTTTTTATCTACTTTACAATCAAGTATTCTTAAAGGATTCTTTTCATAACGATTATTACAATCTTCACATAAATCACCTAAATGTGGTTTAAAATACTCTAATAATGCTTCACGGTAGTTATCTCTTGATTCCTTATCTCCTAATGTATTAAGTTTAACTTTAATACCAGGAAGACCTAGACTTTGATATAAGTTATATGCAACTGAAATAACTTCTACATCTGAGTAAGGATCAGTAGTACCCAAAAGTTCAATACCAAATTGATAAAATTCTCTTGTTCTACCGGCTTGAGGTCTCTCATAACGGTACATCGGTCCATTATAATAAAGTTTAACAGGCAAGTTGTTATCGGCATACATCTTATTCTCAACAAAACTTCTAACTACTCCCGCAGTACCTTCTGGTCTTAAAGTCATATTACGATTACCACGATCAGTAAAATCATAAGTCTCTTTAGAAACAATATCACTAGTATCGCCAATACCTCTGTGAAATAAATCCGTGCTTTCAAAAAGAGGTGTACGTATATAGTTATAATTATAACTTCTCATTAACAGTTGTACTGTCATATCAAAAAATTGCCATCTTCTAGCATTATCCCCATATAAATCATATGTTCCCTTAGGTTTATTAATCATAATATCACTCCATTTCAATATAAATATTATACTATAAATATTAATAAAAAAAAAGCAGTTACTCTTTAGTTACTACTCTTTTTGTCATTTAATTTAATTTTTGTAGGTGATAACTCTTTTACCATCCTATCAGATGTTATTTTTAACCCTTGTAATATTTCTTTTTTGTGGTCTTTAATATAATTATTTATTTTATCTTCTTCCATTACATGACCTTCTAACATGGCAGGATTTGGTGTAATTATCGTATCTATTTCAATATCATCAGTAAATACTAATTTCACTTTGAAAATACCGTCCTCTATAGTTGCTAATTCAAATCCTTCATCTTTTTTTAGACGATCTTTAAATCTAGCAAGTTCGCCTTTTTTAATTAGTAATTCACTCTTGCTTAATTCATCTACTCCTAATTCGGTAGCATCATCAAAACTTTCTATTTCCTCTGTTATGTCTTTATAATTTTGATCAAATTGTTTTTTATATTGATTCATATTAATTTTACCATCAATTATTTCGAATCCATATATTGATTTTATTTCAGACATAATATTAAAAATGTTCTTAATGTGATGTTTATTTATTTCCATTAAAGTTGGTAAAGTTCTAGTATCTATTTCATTAGAAGTAACACTAATTATAGAATTATCTTCTAAAACAAGTTCTACTTTAACCTCACCTTCTTTTGAAACATGATAATGAATGTCTTCTATTTCATCACTTGAGTCCTCAATAAGTTTTGCGATCTCCTTAGGCTTACGTAAATTAGTATTCATTTCTTCAATTGCCCAATATAGATTATCAGTAGAAACACGATAATCATTAACTGCATCTATTTGATTGTAAATACTTATTTTATCTTGAACACTTGGTTGTTCTTCTATTTTATTCTTTGAATTGATATTTATAATATTTCGAAGTCTATTAGTTGTTTTATCTACCTCTACTTCTTCACAATCTGAAACAACTAAATCTAATAGTTCTGGGATTAATTTAAGTGCTATGTTTTCATTTTTAGTGATTTCTATAGTTCTATCTTTAATTGTATCACAAAAATCGTATTCTGTCTTTTCTTCAAAAACAACGGAAAATTTTTGCGATGAATTTGGTTTAAAAACTGCCTTTATAGCAACACCATACTTACTCATTAAATATTCACTTTTTTCAAATATATCTAATATTTCCTTATCAAAAAAGCCATCACAACTTTCAACAATATCATCTTTTTTAAATTCAAGGAGGAAATACTTCATAAAGTCAGCATAAGATGAAATTGTTAATTGAGGACTGAGATTAACACTATCAGGATTTTGTCTCAATACGAATTGAGTATTGTTTCTTTTAAACAATGTTTCCCATTCCTTTAATTCCTTTCTCTTCTTATTATCTTTAGGAGGTTTTATTCGTGTTGCTTTTGAGCGATTTAACGTTACAAACTCCGCCATTTTGTTATACAAAGGCATAATCCATTCTCCATTTTGATAGCATTTAAGTTCATTTTCTATTTCTTCTTGCAATCTCTTTACAGAATAAGTCTTTGGTGTGTTACGGAAGTTATCTTTTTGATACGATGAAACTATATTTCTAAGTTGTTTAGGCAGTTCATCAACGTATGCAACTAAGTTTTCTTTATCTACATTAGCGTGTTCTACCGCTTCACTACCTAGTGTAATTAGTAATCTTTTATTGTTAGTTAAAGAAGTGGTACCTATTTTTATTCCATCTAATGTGTAACAGGTAAAACCATTGAAAATTTCGCTATCTTTATTTTTAAAATTTAAACCAACATTTGATTTATCTTCAGTGCTAGTGACGTTAATTACTGTTTGATATTTACCAAAGTACTTCTCTGCTGTTTTCATTACTTCAGTTAATTCTTCTTGCAAATATTCATTTAAAGTTGAATCAGTAAGCTGTCCTAGTTGGTCTATTGCAATAATTTTATCTCTTTGTAAATACGTCACACTCATATCTTTTCCATTGGTTATTGTTATTATAGGCTTTATTTTCTTGTCTCTTTCTTCTGCAGAGAGTATAACACTATAATTTGATCCTTTTGTTTTATTATTCTGTGATATTAAGTATATAGCATTACCTGAATACTTTTCCTTAAGTGCCAAATTCAATTTCTTTAATAATGGTCTAAGCCAGTTTCCACTATCATATAAATACAAATCTTTTTCGATTATTTCTTCTATTCTCATCAAACTAATAGTTTGTCTCTTGTTAGTTTGATCGATTAGTTCAATATCTTTTTTTATTAATTCTAATTCCTTTAACATAAATCTCCCTTTTATTTAACAACTTTTACTTTTGTAGGTGATAACTCTTTTACCATCCTATCAGATGTTATTTTTAACCCTTGTAATATTTCTTTTTTGTGGTCTTTAATATAATTATTTATTTTATCTTCTTCCATTACATGACCTTCTAACATGGCAGGATTTGGTGTAATTATCGTATCTATTTCAATATCATCAGTAAATACTAATTTCACTTTGAAAATACCGTCCTCTATAGTTGCTAATTCTAAGCCTTCATCTTTTTTAAATTTATCTTTAAAAAGTGCTAATTCAGATTTTTTTATTAATAATTCACTTTTTGTGTATTCATCAATTCCTAATTTTATCGTATCATCAAAGCATTCTATTTCTTTTTCAATTTCAGTATATCTTTTATTTACTAAATCCGCATATTTATCTAAATCCGCTTTGCCATTTTTGATTTCAATGCCATATATTGATTTAATTTCAGAAAGCGTTATTATAAGGTCATTAATATTTGCTCTGCTATTTTCAATAGCACTTGGAAGTAGTGTGCTATTAATGTTGTTAGAAGTTATACTAATTACTGATTTATCCGTTAGAGTTAATTCTACCTTTGTTTCTTGATTATTAGAAACGTAATAACAAATATCTTCGATTTCATTACTAGAATTTTTAATTTGTCCTATTAGTGCCTTAGGCTTACTTAGATTGCTATTCATTTCTTCGATTGCCCACAGTAAAGTGTTTTGTGGCAATTCATACTCTTTAATATGACTTAATTGTGCTTTAATATAATCATCCTCAGTAGATTCAATACTAATATTATCTTCTACATCTTTTTTTACAATTAAATCATTTCTATCACTCAAGAGAATATTTTGCAGTTCTATAGATAACTCATTAATATTTATTTCTTTATCAATATCCTTCTCATACTCTTTTAATTCTGGAAAGAAAATAGTCGCTGCATTTGGTAAAATATCGCCTTTATAAGTAATATCACGTTCTGTTTTACCAAGTGAACTGTGTTTTTTTTCTATAATAATTTTAGTAGTGAAAAATTTTTCTTCTGAAGCAATAACCCTAATATCAGTTTGATATTTTTTACATAACTTATCAATTTTTTCAATTATATTAAGAGCATCATCTTTAAACCACTTTCCTATTTCTTCTACTATTACACCATTATCATTAACAGCTTTTATTTTTCTATTACTAACATCAAGCGATAAATGTATAGTCTCTTGCCATCTGTTTGCATAGGTATCAACATGCTTTGAGATAATAGATATAGTAGGTTCAAGCCTAACAATATCGCCATTATTGCTTAATCTAAAAGTACTTTTATAACCACTAAAGTATTTTTCTAATAGTTCTAAAGAGTTTATAACATCTTTTTGATTTAATAGTAATGCTTTAAATTTCTTCTTATATAAACTGTCCTTTACACTTTTAATTCTCATTTCTAAAGGTTCTATCCATTTATCAGATACATACTCTTCTAGATCATTCTCAATCATTGTACTAATATCTCTATAAGTAGTATAACCTACTCTAATGCCACTTTGTTTTAGAATATTTCGTAGTGTATCAGATAACTCAATGAATTTTATATTTTCATTCTCTCTATACTTTTTTAACTCAGGAAATACTTTAGTTAGAAAATCGTCATCATCTTGATCAATGCCTATCTTTACATTTTCTTTAGTTTGACAAAAATCATAATATTTTGTTTTTTCTAATTGCAAGAATTTATCGCAGCGAGAAAAGGGATTATCGACTTCGAAAACTGCACCATATCTTTCAAATATATATTCTGCATTATTAATGATATCTAAACATACCTCTTTTAAATAATCGTCAAGTTCGTGATGATGTAGTGAATAATTATCAGTAACTATGATATTACCATCTCTACTCTTTTCTACAAATATATAAGTTTGTTCTTGGACGTTTTCTTTTATGGTTGTGGTCAAAATAATACCAATTTGTGGTTTGACAGAAAGATATCCATATTTTTGTTTTAAATAAAACTGATATTTTGTTTGGCCAAATATTTTGTTTATAAGTTCTTTGGTATACACCTCTTTTGTTTTTATAGGTAAAGAGAGTTTTAAAAATTGTCTTTGATAGGAATCTCTTGTCCTTTCCAATTTGTTTTTTAAGTCAGAACTCCATTCTCCAGTTAAATAATAATTAATGTCACTATAAACAATTCTCTTAATTTTTTGATAATTAATAGTATCAACAGGTACATTTTTTGATTGATTATCAAGCAATTCACTTGCCACAGTCTGTAATACTTCAGGTAATTCATTAACAGCAACTAATAAATTCTTATAATCATAATTATCATCATTTAAAGATTGAACATAAAACTTTAAATCAGAAGTTAGTCTAGCCTTAACTAAAGTTTCATTTCCTTTTTGGTCATAAGTTGCAATCTCATCAAACAGATTTTTATTTTCACCAAGCGTTAAAAAAGATTTACTCATAAAGTAAGAGTCGTGTCTTAAAGATAAATAATCATCACTTATTGCCGCTATTGGAATTTTATATTTTTTATAATAATACTCAGCATCTTCTATTATTTTAAGTAAATCTCTTTCTAATTCAAAAGATTTAGAAAACTCTAGAACTTTCTCGTCATCATTTTTATATATTAAAATGCCATCTGGTGTTTTTTCAACACTAATTTTGCTTTCATTTGCTCTTGAAAAAGTTAGTCCTAAAACACGAACAATAGGTTTAATTTTATCAGAATTATAATCTTGTTTTAATTCAATTCTATATTTTACATCACCAAATAACTTCTTCATTTCTTCTTTGGTAATAGAATCGTTAGTTTTTATTGTCGACAAAAGAGATTTCAACTTATTTTGTTCTCGCCTAGCTTCAAGTTTTTTTCTTAAAGGAGTCGACCACATACCAGAACTATATAAATCTAATTCGCTATTAACTTTTTGTTCTAAGTCATATAAATATATATATTGTCTATCATTAGTTTCTTCCATGTCTACTCCCTTTTATTTAAAGTGCTTATATTCTAATATAAAAAGACATATAAGTCAATAAAAACACCTAGTTATTAGGTGCTTTAGTTATCAATTTAGGATTACTATTAGTCGGCGTAAAATTATCAATAAAGTTTTGTCTATCAACTTGAAAATCACTTAATATTTTACTCTTATTAGTGGTTAAATATAAATCTAAATTACTTTTAGAAAAAGTATTATCATTGGTATTTATCAAACTATTTTCGACTGTAATTATTGGCTTTAATTCAATGTCTTCTGTCAATACTAACTCTACATTAAAAATACCATTTTTTAAAGTAACAAAAGAAAGACCTTTATCTAAATCAATTCTATCTAATAAAATAGAAGCTTCTTGTTTATTCTCCAAAATACTATCTAGTGAAAGGCTATTGATGTTTAATTCTCCTAAAGTATCAAAAATCTCTAATTCACTATTGCAATGCTTTAAAGTCTTTTCGGCATAATTAACTAATTCACTCAAATTGATTTTACCTTTTTCAAAAGGAATACGATATTTATTGTATAAACGCTTAGTAGTATCTATCACTCTATTAATATGTGATTTATAAATATATAATTCACTATTATACTCTTCTTCTTTATCTGTAATATCAATAGTAGTTCCATCTTGATAATTAAAATGAATAGTGGATACTTCTTCGTTTGCACTATAAGTTATATCTTTTAAGATGTCATCATTTGAATTAATTATATCTAATAAATTGTTACTAAGTACTTTAGGAAGAGATAGTTGTTTATTTATATAAATCAAAGTGGATAGCAAATTATCTTCGCCATTAACAAAAGATCTAATATCTTCTACTTGTTGTTCTGAAATATTAGTAGAAGCAGTATCGTTTTCTCCTGTGGTAATAGTTTTTTGATATTCTTTTCTAATCATTTCCTGAAAAACAGGATGCAAATCTTCTACTTTGACCATAACAGTGTCACGATAATCAGTATTTCCTACGAGATATTCAAATAAATTGTTATCATCGTTACTATTTTCATTTTCACAAAACAATAAATTTTCTTCTAATTGAAATATAGGACACAAATCTCTTCCTACAGATAGCTTTGTCTTAAATATACCTAAAGTATCTCGGCATTTGATAGTATCGAACTGTCCTGTGTTCAAATGATCATTTTGTACATGAACTAATGCATTATCACCACTTCCTATATATAAACCAAACTTATTTTTAGCCTCTATATATCTTTGAAATACTTCATCTAATTCTTCGCGAAACATAGTAGGTATAAGAGGCATTACCATATTATCTGAAATATTATCTATATACTTATTGTCACTTTTAGATATAACAATTGTATTTAATTTATAACCTTTTCTATCAAAAAAACGAATATTTAAATTCAAATTTTCATCATCATATTCCATATAAGATACTACTGATTGAGCACCAAAAGACCTATTAATCAGTTTTAAATAAGTAGAAACTTCTTTTTTATCAAAGTGATTAGATATTGTTTTATTCTTTAATATTCTTGATAATTTTGAAAAGAAACTACTGGTCCATTCTGTTAATTTCAATTCTTTGGTTTCTTCCTTCAATAATTTGGAAAAAGTCATTAGGCTAATAAATTCTCTATTTTGACTGTAATTTACCTTTGAAGATTGTTCCTTTAATAATTCGTGAAGATTATTGCGTAATTTAAGTAAATATGCCTTTCTACCGTAATCAGAATAGTAGCTATTATATTCGTCTTTTATTTTTTTTAAATCTTTTGTCGTCATAAATGCCTCTCTTTTATTTATGAAATATTTTAACACAAAAAATACTTTGTAACAAGAAAAAACACTCTATGAGTGTTATTGTACTTTTACTATTTTTTCTAAATAATAGTTTTTATTTTCCTCGTCATATGAATAATGTTGTTCAAACTTATCTAACTTATCATAATCAGTTTCTAAGTTAAAATCATCAAGTTCAGTATTATCAAGTTTGGTATATACTCTTTCTGTATCATCTTCGTTTGGCATGCTCTTACCTACTGCAACTGTAATAACTAACTTCTCATCTTTTTCAACCGCAGAGATAATTTTTCTTTCTAATCCAACTGCGTTGATAATCCCAAAAGTTGCATCTGGATTTTTCATATAAAAAGCTTGTTCTTCATTGTAAGTAAATAACAGCATGTTACCCATTGTGATATTTTGGTTTGGAACGTTTGAATTTTCTCCAAATAATAATCTATTTATTTCTTGAAATTGATCAGCATCTATCACATTAGTATTTGTTGCTAATTGACTTAAGATTAACATTTGTTTTTCTTCTGTAGATAAATTACTTGTTAGAAGCTCATCTTGACCATACCAAAAAGGTATTTGTGTTTCTTCTGAGTAATAAGTAATCATATACTGTTCAACTAAGTTCTTAACTAAAATACTATCAGTTTTTAATTCAACTTCTTCTACTTTAGTAATATTTTCTTCTTCTACCTCTACTTCTTTTTCCTCGCTAGGTAGTAAGAATTCAACATAAGCATAAGTTCCTACTGCTCCTATTATAAGTCCTAAGACTAAAGATATAATTATACCAACTTTACTCTTTCTAGGTTCTGGTTTGTTTTTATAAAATTCTTCCATATTTTATTCTCCTTATAAATAAAATATAGCAAAAATATATTAGATTTACAATAAAAAAAGAACTTGAATTTCAAGTTCTTTGTCAATTAATTGTTAATTTGTGCCATTACTTCACTAGCGAAGTCTGACTCTTCTTTTTCAATTCCTTCACCAACTGCGAAACGAATCATCTTAACGATTTCTCCGTTGTTATTAGCGATGAATTTACCAACTGTAACACTATCATCTTTAACAAATGGTTGTTCAACTAAACAGATTTCTTTATAGAATTTATTTAATCTTCCTGTTACCATTTTTTCAGCGATGTCTGCAGGTTTTCCTTCAGCCATTACTTGTTCTTTAATAACATGTGCTTCTCTTTCAGATACTTCAGCAGGTACTTCATCAATAGTAACACTAGTTGGATTCATAGCTGCAACATGCATTGCAACGTCTTTAGCAATTTCTTCAGATACATTGTTAATTAACATAAGTGCAGCAATCTTACCACCCATATGTAAGTATCCACCAAAAGATGCTGAATCTTCTTTAGTAACGATTTCAAAACGTCTAATACTAATTTTTTCACCGATCTTAGCAGTAATAGCTACTTGCATATCGCTAACAGTTTGACCGTTAACTTCTAATGCTAATAACTCTTCTACATTTGCTGAATTATTATTTAAAATGATAGTTGCAACTTCTTCAACAAAAGCTTTAAACTCTTCATTTTTAGCAACGAAATCTGTTTCAGAATTAACTTCTAAAATAACAGCTTTATTACCATCTATTTTAATTTGACATAAACCTTCAGCAGCAACTCTACCTTCTTTTTTAGCAGCTTTAGAAATACCTTTTTCTCTTAGCCAATCAATAGCATTTTCGATATTTCCTTCTGTTTCTTGTAGTGCTTTCTTACAATCAAGCATTCCTGCTCCAGTTCTTTCTCTTAATGTTTTAACATCATTTGCAGTAAACATATTTATATCCTCCTTAGTTTAGAGCTTCAATTAACTCTTCTTTTTTCATTTTTGAATAACCTTTAATACCAGCTTCTTTTGCTTTTTCTTTTAATTCAACTAAAGTTAATTCAGTACTTTCAGTTTTTACTTCTTCTTTCACTTCTTCTACTTTTTCAACTTTAACTTCTTGTTTTGGTTCTTCTTTAACTTCTCTTCTAGGAGCTTTTTCTGTTTTTCTTCCAGCTTTATCATCTTCTGTAACACATTCCATTATTTCATTACCATTAACTTCAGCGATAGCGTTAGTTAATGCACCTATTAATAATTTAACACTTCTTACAGCGTCATCGTTACCAGGAATAACAAAATCAACCATATCAGGATCACAGTTAGTGTCAACAACACCAAATACTGGAATACCTAAGATTCTAGCTTCTTTGATTGCGATTTCCTCATTCTTAGGATCAACAATTACCATTGCATCAGGTATTTTCTTCATATTACGAATACCACGTAAGTTTTTATTTAACTTATCGTATTCTTTTTTGATTCCAATAACTTCTTTCTTAGGTAATAAATCAAATGTTCCATCTGCTTCCATCTTTTCGATTTGATCTAATCTTCTAATTCTTGTTTTAATTGTTTTAAAGTTAGTTAGAGTTCCACCTAACCATCTTTCATTAATAAAGAACATATTAGTACGTGTAGCACATTCTTCAACAGCTTCTTGAGCTTGTTTTTTAGTTCCTACATATAAAACTTGTCCACCGTTTTCAGCGATTGTTTTCATAGCAACATAAGCTTCTTCGATTTTCTTTACTGTCTTTTGTAAATCGATAATATAAATATCATCTCTTGAAGTGAAGATATATTCCTTCATTTTTGGATTCCATCTTCTTTTTTGGTGACCAAAATGAGCACCAGCTTCTAATAAATAATTCATTGATATAACTGTCATATTTTATTTTCTCTCTCTCTTTCGTTTTTCTTCTACTTATTTCTAAAATCATTCACCTAATAGGCACTTGAGTGATCAATTCATAAGTATGCTTATTTTAATAAATCAAGAATATCTTGTTTTTTAGCACCTGTTGGTACTTCGATATTTTTAGTCTTTGCAACTGCTTTTAATTCAGCAACTGTCATTTTAGTTAAATCTTTAACTTCTTCTTTAGCTGTTTCTTTCTTAGCAGCTTTCACTTCTTTAACTTCTTTTTTTACTACTTCTTGTTTAGTAATCTTTCCTTCTTTACCTAATTTAGCTGTTTCTACTAATTTAGTAAAGTTCTCAGGACTATTAATTGCGATTTCAGATAACATCTTACGGTTAACTTCAACACCAGCTTTAGTTAATCCTTCAATAAATCTTGAATAACTAATATCGTTCATACGACATGCAGCATTGATTCTTGTAATCCATAACTTACGGAAATCTCTCTTCTTTTGTTTTCTGTCTCTGTATGCATATTGACCTGAATGCATTAATTGTTCTTTAGCAGTTTTATATAATCTGTGTTTACTTCCAAAATAACCTTTGGCAGCTTTTAACACTTTTTTATGTCTTTTTTTAGTAATTTTAGCTGTTTTAACTCTTGCCATTTTAACTTCCTCCTTCTACTGATTAAAGAACGTTCTTTAATCTTCTTAGGTCACCTTTACTTAAAGTTGATCCTTTTCTATTCTTTCTATTTACTTTTGAAGATTTGTATCCAGTATTATGTCTGCTTCCTGGTTTACCAATCTTATAATCATTTTTACGTGCATTAAATTTCTTTGCCGTACCTTTATGTGTTTTAATTTTTGGCATTTTACTTCCTCCTTATTTTTCCTTCTTAGGTGTTAATAACATTATCATTGTTCTACCATCCATTTTAGGGTGTTGTTCGATATCTGCTAAATCTAACGTACGTTCAGCAAACTTAACTAGAACCTCTTTTCCTAAATTAGTATGTGCAAGTTGTCTTCCTTTAAAACGGATTGATAACTTGATCTTATCACCTTTTTCTAGGTATTTAATAACATTTTTTAGTTTCGTTTCAAAATCTCCTACATCAATAACTGGTGATAATCTAAATTCTTTTAATTCAGATCTAGTAGCTTTTTGTCTTTTTAAAGCTTCTTTTTCCTTCTTTTGTTTTTCGTAACGGTGTTTGTTATAATCCATTACTTTACATACTGGTGGATTCCCATTAGCATTAATCATAACTAAATCAAGTCCAGCATAGTTAGCTAACGTACGAGCGTCCTGAATTGGTTTAACACCAACTTGTTCTCCATTAGGTCCGATAACTAATACTTCTCTTGCTCTAATTTGTTCATTAATCATTTGGGTATTTTTGTTATTTGCGATAATTACACCTCCATATTTATACAAGAAAAAGTGAGTATAATCATATTATACCCACTCAAAAAACCTAATATATTCTTATTATAAAAACTGCATTAAAATTATAATAATCATCGGCTTTTGACCCAAGGCTAATGTGCCTTCAGGTGGATATAAATCTCTTTCCTTTTCTTGACTGCTATAATTATATGCTATT
>CAYJHI010000028.1:0-16239 GCA_964370085.1 uncultured Muribaculaceae bacterium
GTACAAGGTTTATTAATAACTAAAGTAGTATTAGGTTCTCCTTCTACAGTCCATTCGTTTTTATCAAAATCACTTTCAGAATATACTTTCCCAATACATTCACTCTCAATAGTAATTCCTTCTTTAGTCGTTGTAGTAACAACAGCACTCATACCAGTAGCATTCCCTTTAGGAATAACCATATTTAAAGTACTAGAATTAATATCACCATCAAAAGTTTGAGGTACACATTTTTGACTTTGTCCGGTAACAACCAAACCTAACTTATCAGCAAGCCAACCATTAACATTCCACATGTAAGAAGGTAAAAAGCTTCCTTCTTCAATCATTTTATTTCTAACTTCTTCACTAACATTGTCTGCACTAGCAATTTTCTCGTTAAAAGTATTTAAATCCATCCCAGATCCATGTGCTTCAGCTAATGCAATTCCATAATCTTCAACATTATAGCTTGAACTACCTTTAATTTTAGTAATTTTATGTGTAGAAGCAGCTAAAGAAGCAATTAAATTACCCCAATAAATATCTTGGTAACCACTTCCTGTGATTGTACAATTATTTTTCTTAGCTTCTTCATCAATTTGTCTTGTCATTATTGGATTAGAATTCCAAGAAAATAAAGCTTCTTCACAAGTTGTAATAGCATTGATTCCTAATTTCGCACACATTAATAATGCGTCATATACATCACTAAGTAAACTCATTGTCATAACTAAACAAACATCAGGCTTTACTTCTTTTAACATTGCTTCTGCATTTTCAACAGAAGTAACTTTAACACCCTTATCTTCTGTCCCTATAATAGAACCGATATCTTTTCCGATTACATCAGGATTAACATCGATTGCTCCTACTATTTCTGCACCTTTTTCATATACATATCGCATAGAATAAACAGACATTTTACCAGCACCATACTGTACTACTTTAATTTTACTCATATATTTATCCCTCCAATTATTAGAATACTATTATTTTTTAATTTAATGCAAGCAATATGACTTTTCTTTACTTGACATTTACACCATAAAAATATAATATAATGGCAAAAGAGGACTAGGAAAATGAATGATAATAACAAATGGAAATTAGTTGACGCTATCATGGAACGATTACCTGAAGATACCAGAAAGAATGTTCCTAACACACTAACAATAACAAGATTAATAGGATCAATTGCCATTGTCGCCACACTTCCCACAATGCTTTATACCAATCCAATCTTATTAGGAACATTAACAGCATTAACCGGAATAACAGATATGTTAGATGGAAAAATAGCTAGAAGATACAACTGTCAATCAACTCTAGGAGGAATACTAGATGCTATGGCAGATAAAGTTTTAACTTGGGGAATTGGTATTACCTTAATTGCAATGAATGCTCTAACTCCGCTAGTCTTATTAGTAGGAATAAGAGATGTTGCAGTAGGTTATCAAGATGCTAAACACAAAATAAAAACAGGTAAAGAACTTAGAAAAAACGAAAAGAAAACTAATAATAAATTCAAAGAACTAAAAAAAGATTTTGCTAAAGGAGAATATATCCCTCCGACTATTTTAGGAAAAGTTAAAATGTGGGCATTAAGTTCAACCGTTTGTAGTGCTATCTTTTTTGCTGCTAACCCCACATTGTCTATAATAACTAACTCACTATTGTCACTAACAGGTCTAATTGCATCAGCAGATATTATTTTAAATGCTAAACAAGTAAAAGAGGCAGGAAATAACTTCTTTCAAAAACAAAAAGAAGAAACAAAAACAATCGAATTAAAAGAGCAACTTAAAAAGAAAGATGAACCGAAAACAAAAATAAAACCAAAAACTAATTATCCACAAGAAATCATAGACCACGTTAATGCTTTAGCAAACTCTCAAATAGAAGAAACACCAAAACATTTTTATAAAGATAAAAACTCCAATTAGGAGTTTTTTGTTTCAACAATATTATCAATAAGGCCGTAATTTAAAGCTTCTTCAGCACTTAAAAAATGATCTCTATCAGTATCTTTTTCTATTGTTTTAATGTTTTTACCTGTGCATTTAGCTAAAATTTTATTAAGTTTATCTTTACATTTTAATATATGTTCTGCTGCTATTTTAATTTCAGTTGCTTGACCTTGCGCTCCTCCTAAAGGTTGATGAATCATTACCTCAGCATTAGGCAAACAAAATCTTTTTCCTTTAGAACCACACGCTAATAAGAAAGCCCCCATAGAAGCAGCCATACCAACACATATTGTACAAACATCACTCTTAATAAAATTCATCGTATCATATATTGCCATTCCAGAAGTAATAACACCACCAGGAGAATTAATATAAATACTAATATCCTCATTCCCAATTGAATCCAAATATAACAACTGTGCAATAATAACATCAGCCATACTATCATTTATTTCTCCACTAAGCATAATAATTCTATTTTTAAGTAGTTTAGAAAAAATATCATAACTTCTTTCGCCATGGATTTCTTTTTCCACAACAACTGGTACTAAATTCATTCTCATCACCTGTTAATATAATAGTAACTAACTCCCAAAAATATACATATATTAATTCGCCATTTTATGATACAATAAACATATAATAAAAAGAGGGTGATTATATGATAGACAACATTATTGTAAAAGTTAATGGAGTAGAAAAAGAAATAATTAAAGGACTTACTTATAAAGAATTAAGTAAAGAATATCAAAAAGACTATAAAAGACCAATAGTTATTGCTAATGTCAACAATCATTTAAAAGAGTTACATGAAAAGATAATGACAAATTGCGAAATAGAATTTATAGATTCAACATCTAAAATAGGAAATCGTATATATTTAGAAAGTCTTATTTTTATGAATATATATGCTATTAAACAATTATATGGAAATGATGCTAACATTAAAGTATTACATTCTATTGATAAAGGTCTCTATATAGAAACAAACTTTGAATTAACAGAAGACAAATTACAAGAGATAGAACATAAAATGAATGAAATAAAAGACCAAAATTTATCTATTCAAAGGCTAGGGGTAACTAGAAGAGATGCTCTAGAATACTTTAAAAAAGAGAAAAGAAAGTCGAAAGAAGAACAATTAAGATATGTTACTAGTAGTTATGTAACCCTGTATCGATTAGGAAATTTATATGACTATTTCTTTACTAAGATGGTTCCATCTACTAATTATATTGATTTATTTGCAACAACTTATTTAAACGAACATGGTTATGTTTTAAGGTATCCTACTATATATATGGATGGAGTAGTGAAAGAATATGAACATCATAGCAATATGTTTGAAGTATTTAAAGAAACAAGAGAGTGGTCAAAGTTAATGAATTTAGAAAATGCTTCTGACTTAAATGCTTGTGTTTCAGAAGGAAGAATGAATGATATAATGCGTATTTCAGAAACACTTCAAAATAATAAACTGCTAGAATTAGCTAAAGAAATCTATTCTAATAGAGACAAAATAAAAATAATTTTACTAGCAGGACCATCATCATCTGGTAAAACAACAACAACTAATAAATTAAAAATGTATTTACAAAGTTTTGGTGTTACTCCTAAGATGATATCTATGGATGACTATTTTCATGACCGAGATAACACTCCGCTTGATGAGAATGGTAAGAAAGATTTTGAAAGTCTAAGAGCAATTGACTTAGAATTATTTGATGAACAAATGGAAGATTTACTTAATAAAAAAGAAATAAACAAACCGACTTATAATTTCGTTATAGGAAAAAAAGAATATAATGAAACACTCAAATTAGAAGAAAATGAATTATTATTAATAGAAGGTATTCATTGCTTAAATAGTGAGATATTGACAAATGTTTCTAGAGATAAAAAATATAAAATATACTTATCAGCATTAACAGAACTTAATTTAGACGATCATAATAGAGTTCATACAACGGACAATCGTCTCTTAAGAAGAATAATAAGAGATCATCGAACTAGAGGTTATGGCGTAGAAAAAACATTAGAAGCATGGTCTTCAGTAAGAAATGGGGAAGAAAAATATATTTTCCCTTATCAAGATGAAGCAGATTGTACTTTGAATTCTGCATTAATATATGAATTAGGAGTACTAAAAACCTATGTTGAACCACTCTTATATTCAGTGGACGATGATTCTATTCACTATATAGAAGCAAGAAGGTTAATTAACTTCCTGAAAGCATTTCTACCAATACCCTCTGAATATGTACCAAGAGACTCTATCTTAAGAGAATTTATTGGAGGAAGTTACTTTTACGAAGAATAAATGTAAAGTTTTCAAGAAATAATAGAATTATATAAATAAAGTATGATAATATTAAATTATAATTACAGGAGGAAATATGAAAAAAGTTGCAATTAACGGATTTGGACGTATTGGAAGATTAGTTTTCCGTATTATGGAACAAGATCCAGAATTAGAAGTAGTAGCTATTAATGATCTTACAGATGCAGAACAATTAGCATACTTACTTAAGTACGATACTTCACACAGAAACTATCGTATGGATGAAATATCAGCAGTTGGTGACTCTATTAAAATAGGAGATCGCTTAGTAAAGATTTACAGTGAGAAAGATCCTAGTCAATTACCATGGGGACAATTAGACATTGACGTAGTATTTGAATGTACAGGTTTCTTTACAGATAAAGACAAAGCAAGTGCTCATATTACAGCAGGAGCTAAAAAAGTACTTATCTCAGCACCAGCTAAAGGTGATTTAAAGACAGTTGTCTACAATGTAAATGACAATATATTAGATGGTAGTGAAACAGTAATAAGTGGAGCAAGTTGTACTACTAACTGTCTAGCACCAGTTTTAAATATTTTAGATAGAGACTTTGGAGTAGTAAAAGGATATATGACAACTGTACATGCCTATACAAATGACCAAAGTATACTAGATGTAGCACATCCAAAAGGACATACAGCACGTCGTGGTAGAGCAGGAGCAGCAAATATTGTTCCATCTTCAACAGGAGCAGCTAGTGCTATCGGTTTAGTTTTACCTAACTTAAAAGGTAAATTAGACGGAGGAGCACTTAGAGTTCCAACAACAACAGGTTCAGTAGTAGATTTAACTATAGAATTAGCTAAAAACGTAACTGAAGAAGAATTAAATGAAGCGTTTAAAAACAATCAAAATGAAACGTTAAAATATACAACTGATCCAATCGTATCGTCAGATATAATAGGAGTACCAGTTGGGTCATTGGTAGATGGACTATCAACTAAAGTAATGGAAGTTGATGGAAAACAATTAGTAAAAGTCCTAGCATGGTATGACAATGAATGGGGATACTCAAATCAAATGGTTAGAACTGCTAAAAAATGGACTAGCATGTAATAAAGTTAAGGGGGCGTCTTAACATTGAATAATGAAAAATATTTAAAGTTAAAAGAAATATATCCAGATTTTATTTATGAAGGATATACATATACAAATGATGAAACAACATTAAAGATAACATATAATTTCAAAGTTAATAACTTAACGGAGTTTCATCCTACTTGGACGTTTTCTAAGTTAATAAATAAATCAGTCGACAAGGAAAAACTTGACGAACTGATTTTTTCGCTTGGAATGGTCGAAGTAATTAGCTATTGGAAAGCAACATGTTCTAAAAATTTAATTATTAAAGAAAAAGATTTAACAGAAGAACAAAAAAAATGGTGGATAAAATTATATAGACTAGGATTAGGAGAATTCTTCTATATAAATGGTATATCTAATCAAAAAGACTTTATTAATATAAAGTCTAATACCATAAACACATCACCTCTAAAACAAGAATCTAATTATCGCAGCGCAAATGTCTTAGTTCCTATTGGCGGTGGAAAAGATTCTATTGTCACTTTAGAAAGTTTAAAAGAGAAAAAAGAATGTTATCCATATATTATTAATCCTCGTAAAACAACTCTAGATACAGTAGAAGTTGCGGGGTTAACGGATAAATTAGTAACAGCTAAACGAACAATTGATTCTAATCTATTAGAGTTAAATAAAGAAGGATATTTAAATGGTCATACTCCGTTTTCTGCCATTGTAGCCTTTTCTTCTCTAATTGCAGCCTATCTAAATGATCTTTCTAACATAGCGTTATCAAATGAAGATAGTGCTAATGAATCAACGGTTAAAGACAGTGATATCAATCATCAATATTCTAAAAGTTTTGAATTTGAAATGGATTTTGTAAACTATGAAAAAGAATATTTGAAAACAGGTATTAAATATTTTAGTTATCTAAGACCACTTGCTGAAATTCAAATTGCTAAGTTGTTTGCACAACACGAAAAATATCATCATATTTTTAAAAGTTGCAACATAGGTAGTAAAACAGACTCTTGGTGTAGTAATTGTTCTAAATGTTTATTCGTTTATATTATATTATTACCATTTATAAAAGAGGAAAAATTAATAAATATTTTTTCTAAAAATATGTTAGAAGAAAAAAACTTATTAGAAGATTTTAAAAAATTAACAGGTCAATTAGAAGAAAAACCTTTTGAATGTGTAGGAAGTATAGAAGAAGTACATACTGCCATGCAAATATACATTGAACAAAAAGGAATTAATAACTTACCTTATCTAGCTAAAAACTTTTATCAACAGTTTTCTGTGGACAAAAACAAAGCCAATAAATTTAATCAACATTTTAATGTGGAAAACAATATACCAAAAGACTTCTTAGAAATATTAAGAGGTGATTTATGATAAATAGAATTACTAGTTTAATAGAAAATAAAAAAGTTCTAATTTTAGGATTTGGCTTAGAGGGAAAATCAACATATAACTACTTAAAAAATATTGGAACATATCAATCTTTAACAATAGCAGATCAAAATGAAGTATTAGGAATAGAAGAAGAAGTCATTTTTGGAACAGATTATTTAAACTATTTAGAACAATTCGATATAGTTATAAAAAGTCCAGGAGTAGCCCTTCCTAATGACAAAAGTGAATATAAGTGTGTTATCACATCACAAATAGAACTATTTATAAGTGAATATAGAGAACAAATCATTGGTATCACGGGTACAAAAGGAAAAAGCACAACATCTTCACTTTTATATCATGTCTTAAAAACAGCAGGAGTTAAAATTCTATTCGCTGGAAATATAGGAGTACCAGTTTTAGACATTATAAATGAAATAGAAGAAGATACAACAATTGTTATTGAATTATCAGTACATCAATTAGAATATCTACAAGTGTCTCCGAAAAGATCGTTATTCTTAAATATTTATGAAGATCATTTAGAAAGATATAAAACAATAGAAAATTATCGCAATATAAAAGAGAATATCTATCGTTATCAATCATTAAATGATACAGTTTACTGTTTAGAAGAATATAGACCTCAAAATAAAAATGGTCAAATTAAAATAATCAATAAAGAAAACTTGCCTTTTAAAACATTCGCTGAAATAGAAGTGAAAAGATTACAAGGAAATCATAATTTAAGCAATTGTGCATTTGTTTATGAAGTAGCCAAAGAGTTTAATATAACAGATGAGCTGTTTATTAAAGGGGTACAAACATATCAAGGCCTACCACATAGGTTAGAATATATTGGTACTAAAAATGGAGTTGATTATTATGATGATTCAATTTCTACTACTGTAGAATCAACAATCAATGCTCTAGAAAGTATCGAAAATGCTAAAACTATTCTCTTAGGAGGTATGGAAAGAGGTATTGATTACACAAATTTAGTAGAATATCTTAAAACTAAAAAGTTAGATCACATTATTTTAATGTATGATTCAGGCCAAAGAATTTATAATCTATTAAAAGAAAGAAATGTAGAAAATACAATATATATCGAAACTTTAGAAGAAGCTACTAAATATGTTTTAGAAAACGCACAAGAAAATACTGCATGTTTATTGTCTCCAGCCTCTGCCAGTTACGGGTATTTTAAAAACTTTGAAGAGCGAGGAGACAAATATAAAATGTACATATTTGACAAGAGATAATTGCTATCTCTTTTTTCTTTATGATATAATAAAAGTTATAAGGGAGAGTATACATGAAGACAATACAAGATTTTGATTTAACTGGTAAGAGAGTACTTATACGCTGTGATTTCAATGTTCCTATTAAAGATGGAAAAATTATTGATAATAACCGTATAGTCCAAAGTTTAAAGACAATTAACTATGCTTTAGAAAACAACGCTAAAATTATTTTATTTTCACATTTAGGAAGAGTTAAAGAAGAAAGTGATTTAATTAAAAATAATCTTGAATTAGTAAGTAAAGAACTATCAAAGTTATTAAACCAAGAAGTATTTTTCTCAAGCGTAACAAGAGGAGAAGAGTTAGAACAAAAAGTAAACTCATTAAAAGAAAAAGAAATATTATTAGTACAAAATACTCGTTATGAAGATTTAGAAGGAAAAAAAGAAAGTAAAAACGATGAAGAGTTAGGAAAATATTGGGCTTCTCTAGGAGACATCTTTATAAACGATGCTTTTGGAACAGCTCATAGAGCACACGCTTCTAATGTTGGTATTGCAAGTAATATTCCATGTGGTATTGGCTTTTTAATCAAAAAAGAATTAGATAATTTAGAATTGCTTAATACACCTGAACAACCATTTATTGTAATATTAGGTGGTGCTAAAGTTAAAGACAAAGTAGGAGTTATTACTAATTTAGTAGATAAAGCCAGTGCTATCCTTATTGGAGGAGGAATGTCTTTTACCTTCTTAAAGGCCAAAGGATTAGAAATAGGTAAATCATTATTAGATGAAGAAAGCCTAGAATTTTGTCAAGAAGTATTAACGAAATATGCCGATAAAATAATTTTACCAATAGATGCTGAAGTGAGCACTGAGTTTAATGAAATAGCACCTAGTCGTACTATTGATGTGGAAAATATACATCACGATGAACTAGGATTAGATATTGGACCTAAAACAGTTGAATTGTTTAAAGAAAAACTAGCAAATACTAAAACAATAGTATGGAATGGACCATTAGGAGTATATGAGTTTAAAAAATATGCTAAAGGTACCAATGCTGTCTTAGAATATATTACAACACTATCTGCAACAAGTATTTTAGCAGGAGGAGATGTAGTCGCTGCATTATCGCTAACAGATATGAAAGATAATATCACACATGCTTCTACTGGTGGTGGAGCAACACTAGAATTCATTGAAGGAAAAGAACTGCCAGGAATAAAAGTTATAAAAGAAAGAAGTTGATTTGCATGTCACAAAATTATCAGTTATTAAAATTAAATCCATTAGATTTAACATTGGTGCAACCATTAATGGAGTTTGAATCTTCACTAGGAAGGAATATGACCCCTTTAACAGATTGGGTAATTGCTATAAATGGAGGCGGAAACAATTTTAGTGAAAATTATATTAATAATCATACAGGGATAAAAGCAGATGGTGAAATAGTTCTTGAATTAATGAATCGAGAAAAGAAAAAAAGAAAGTTACAAGATGAATTAATATCTGGTAGTAAATTAGATAGTCATATATTAGTTATAGATAATGCAGGAATAATAGTAGCGATAAGCTCTGTTGAAGGGTACAAAGCGCCTCCTCTTCAAAACGAAGAAGAAAAAATAAGTATTGATATTTATAACACAATAAGAAATGGATATACTAATAACAATGATTTAAAAAGACATCTTGCTACTGCAACATATAAAAACTTATGTGAAGCAGAAAAATTTGGATTTAACGAAGCAAATATCTACACTAATTTTGATGAAGAAACAGCTGTAACGGTTCCTACTAATATTTATATTAATGATTACGGACAATGTCAAACACCTAGTACAGGTAAAAGTATATGATAAACAAAGTAAAAAAGAATACAATATTTCTTTTGTTAATAACTATTGTTGTAATGTATTTTGTTTTACGCAATGACTTTGATGAAATAATTGCAGCATTATCTAATATGAATTACTTATGGCTATTCATCGCAATACTATCATATTTTGGATATATTGTTTTTAAATCATTAGTTCTTCATATGATTGTAACAGAAGAAGGTGGCAAGTATACTTTTATTAGAAGTTTAAAACATAATTTAATCACTCAATTTTTCAATGGAGTAACCCCTTTTTCAACCGGTGGACAACCCATGGAAATATATATGTTGAAGAAAAGTGGCGTTAATTATTCTAAGGGAACTAATATGATTTTTCAAAACTTTATTTTTTATCAAATAGCACTAGTATTGGTAGGATTAATTGCCGTTATTTGTAACTATTATTTTAATATATTACAAAGCAATGATCTGCTAAACAGTTTGATTCTAATAGGTTTTTTAATAAACACTTTTATAGCTATCTTATTTCTATTTATTATGTTTAATAAGAAGACGACAACCTTTTTAATAAAGAAAACAATATATTTAGTAAATAGATTTTTAAAGAAAAACATCGTCGAAGATAGATGGAATAATCGTATTGAAGAGTTCCATGAAACAGCAGATGTATTAAGAAAAAACAAAACATTATTTATTAGAGGGATTCTAGTAAGTATCGTAAGTTTATTATGTTTATATATTATTCCATTATTTTTATTATTTGCTTTTGGAGATTATAATTCATTTAATATGTTGGACGCGATAGTGGCTTCTGCCTATGTTATGATAATTGGAGCTTTTGTACCTATACCAGGAGGAAGTGGAGGAATTGAATATGGTTTTATTGAATTCTTTAAATACTTTGTAACAGGAGGAGTACTATCAGCATTGTTATTAGTATGGAGATTTATTACATACTACTTACCAATGATTATTGGAGGAATAGTATTCAGCTTTGATAAAGGAGATAAAAAAATATGAGAATAGGATTATTTACAGATACTTATCCGCCACAAATAAATGGTGTAGCAACGAGTGTTTTAGTACTGAAAAGAGCTTTAGAAAAAAAAGGGCATCAAGTTTATGTTGTAACATTAAATGACAATATGCTTAAATACAGTATCGAAGAAAACGAAACAGTTGTCAGAGTTCCGGGTGTACCAATGCCTTTTTATGATTATAGACTTGCTCAGGTATATCCTCTAAAAGTAGTAAAATTATTAAGTAAATGGAAGTTAGATGTTATACATTCTCATACAGAGTTTAGTGTTGGAATCTTTGCTAGACTATCTGCTAAACAGTTTAACATACCTTTAGTACATACTTATCATACTATGTATGAAGATTACACGCACTATATAACTAAAGGATATTTTGATAAATCAAGCAAAAAAATAGTAGAATATTTAACTATGTTCTATTGTGATAAAACCGCAGAAGAGTTAATTGTACCTACTCAAAAAACATATCAATTATTTAAAGAAAAATATCATTTTGAAAAAAATATAAGTATATTACCAACAGGCTTAGAAGTAGAACGCTTCTATCAAGAAAATGTCGATAAAGAACAAGTGACAGAGTTGAAAAATAGTTTAAATATTTCAAAAGAAGATTTCCCTATTATATTTGTAGGGCGCCTAGCAGAAGAAAAAAATATAGAATTCTTATTAAATGTTACAAAAGAGTTAGTAAAAAAACACCCCAACTTTAAACTTATTATAGTGGGAGATGGACCAGATCGTGAAAAATTTCAGGAAATATCAAGAAAACATAAGACAGAGTCAAATGTTATCTTTACAGGCAAAGTTCCATATGAAGTAATACCTTGTTATTATCAAGTTGCTAAAGGTTTTATCACTGCATCAAAATCAGAAACACAAGGATTAACAGTAGTAGAAGCGATGGCCGCTGGACTGGTTCCTTTTTGTATTAATGATGAAGCATTCAAAACAGTTGTCGTTGATAAATTAAATGGAATCATCTTCAACAACGAAAAAGAAGCGAAACTTGCAATTGAACAAATAATGAGTAATAAAGAAGAAGAAAAAAAATATAGTAAACAAGCCAAAATAAGTGCCGAAAGATGTAGTTCAAAATATTATGCAGAAGGTGCATTAGATGTTTATGAAAGAGCAATAGAAACTAAGAAAAAGAATTTCCAAGAAATTAGAAATATTTGGAATATCTTTAAAAGGAGAAAATAATGTTGTTAGTATTTAATCATAAAATGAATATGTCTAAAGAAGAAATAATTAATTATAAAGAAGAATTAGAAACACTTAACTTAGAAGATGAAATAATAGTATGTCCTAGTAATATCCACTTATCATACTATAGTGATAGCAAATATAAAATAGGGGCGCAAGATGTATCTGTTCATGATAATGGAGCATACACAGGAGATACTTCTGCTTCACAATTAAAAAGTGTAGGCAGTACCTATTGTATAGTAGGGCATAGCGAAAGAAGAAAATATCATCAAGAAGATAGCGCTTTACTAAATAAAAAATTAAGTAAATTACTAGAAAATAATCTAATACCAATTCTATGTATTGGAGAGTCTTTAGAACAAAAAGAACAAGGTTTAACTAATGAAATATTACTAAACCAAATTGAAGAAGCGACTAAAAATCTATCTAACAAAGAAAATATAATCATAGCGTATGAACCAATATGGGCTATTGGAACAGGGATAACTCCAACTAAAGAAGAAATAGAAACAACAATTGAAGTTCTAAAAACACAATTGTCTACAAATTATAAATTCTTATATGGAGGAAGCGTTAATAAAAACAATGTAGCAGAGTTTAAAACTATTACTAATCTTAATGGATTCTTAATAGGAGGACTTGGTCTAAAAATAAATGAAATAAAAGAGGCTTTTTTATAAGGCTTTTTTTGTTGAAGGTCAATAAAAACCATTCGACAAAACTAGACAATTTAAACTCTAGTAATAAATAGAAAAATATTCTATAATGACAATGTAGTAAAGATAGTAGTAACAAGAAGGAGAAAAAAATGAACAACAAAATAAGACTACTAATGATTGATGATAATCAAGAACTTATAGCAATGATACAAGAATATTTTAGTACACATGATACAATCGAAACAGCATTAGTTGCAAACAATGGAACTGATGGATTAAATTTAATAAAAAACAATCAAGATGATTATGATGTAATATTACTAGATTTGATAATGCCTAAAATGGATGGATTAACAGTCTTAGAAAATTTAAAGTCTACCAATTTAGATAAAAAAATAATAGTACTTACATCCTATAATGCTCATGATATGATAAGAAAAGTATCAGAATTAGGAATAGATTATTTTATATTAAAACCATTTGAACTATCAGATTTAGAAAGAAGAATACAATCTTGTGTAACAGGCAATAATTTTGAAAGCAAAACCCTAGATTTGTTTCACAACAATTTACAAATATCTATTACTAAGATATTGCACGAGTTAGGAGTTCCATCACATATAAAAGGATATCAATATATTAGAGAAGGGATCAGTGTTATTTATGAAAGACCAGAAGTAGTAGGAGGAATAACAAAAGAACTATATCCTGATATTGCCGAAAAATTTGATACAACTGTTTCACGAGTAGAAAGAGCAATTAGACATGCTATAGAAGTTAGTTGGAATAGAGGAAGTTGGGATTTAATGGAAGATATTTTTGGGCACAGTGTAGATATTGATAAAGCTAAACCTACTAATTCAGAGTTCATTGTAACAGTAGCAGATAAACTAAGATTAGAATTTCATAGAGATCTTATAAGAAATTAAGACATTTAATGTCTTTTTTATTGACTATGTTATATAATTACTATATACTAAATTTGAAAATATGTGAGGTGAATACAATTTATGGAACGAAAAGTCAATGAATACTTCCACAAATGGAAAAAGGATTTAATGCGCAAACCTTTATTAGTATATGGACCAAAACAAGTAGGTAAAACATATTCTACTATTTCGTTTGGAAAGTCATCATATGTTAATTTTGTTTATTTTAACACAGATAATAACAAAGAAATAATTGAAATATTTAAAGAGAAGAATATTGAAAAAATCATCATGAAACTATCACATATATCTAAAGAAACTATTCTTAAAAATGATACTTTAATTATTTTAGATAACGTTAATGATTTAGAGTTAGTTAAAAGTGTTAAATTATTCTCTATTGAAAAAAGTGAATATCATATTATAATGATTACCTCTAGAAGAGAAAACCTACATCGTTTTAAAGGAGAAGAATTACAATACAAAGCTATGTATGGAATGGACTTTGAAGAATATTTATGGTCTGTAGATAAAAGACAACTAGCTGATTTTATTAAAGAGTCCTATACTACAGGAAAAGCTATGCCTTTTCACACCTTAGCTATCGATTATTTTTATAATTATTTAGAAACAGGATCACTTCCAGAAGTAATAGAAGCTAGTAACGATAATAAAGATAGTTATAATCTAGAAGCTATTAAAGTAAAAGTGATTGATACATATAAAAAAGAACTAGCATTAAACGACACTTTAATTGATATTACTAGATCGATAGAAGTGTTAGATATAATGCCTTACCAATTAAAAAAAGAAAACAAAAAATTTCAATATGGTATGATTGGATTTGGAAGAAGGGCAAAAGAATATGAAACGGCCATTGAAAAGATAGTAGATCTTCAAATTGCTTACCGCAGTTATAAAATTAAAAATGTGAAACCACCGTTGTCTAGTTGCCGTGAAAAAGATAGTTTTAAACTTTATGCTAATGATGTGGGTATTTTATATACAATGATGCATGGAAACAAAAAGAATTTATTTATTGATGAAAAATTCAAATATACATTATATGAAAACTATGTTGCTAAACATCTAACAGAAAATAATCACTCTTTATATTATTATCAATCAGATGGAAAAGCAGAAGTAAGTTTTGTTTTGCAAAATAGAATGGGACAAATGATTCCTATAGAAATAGTATCATCGTCATCAACTAAATCTAAGTCTTTAACAATGTTTATTAAAAGATATACTGTTAAAGAATCAATAAGATTAACAGAAGATAATTTTGCCATTAAAAGAGGAATTAGATACTTACCTATATATGCATTGTTCTGTCTAAAAGACCTGTAACTGTTATTAATTTAACAGTTTTTTTATTGCCAACAAAACAAAAGTTCGCTATTATATAAATAGAGGTGATAAGATGCATAAAGAACGAATCATTTTTCATATAGATGTTAATAATGCATTTTTATCGTGGACTGCAGTTGACTTACTAAAAAAAGGAGAAAAGGTAGACATCAGGACGATACCTTCCGTTATAGGAGGGGATGAAACAAAAAGACATGGCATAGTACTTGCTAAGTCACCAGTTGCTAAAAAATTTGGAATCAACACTCCGGAAACATTGTACTCTGCAAGAAAAAAATGTCGTAGTTTAAAAGTCTATCCGCCAAATATGCCTTTGTATAAAGAAAATTCTAAAAAATTGTATGATTATTTATCAAAATATAGTCCTAATATAGAAAAATACTCTATAGATGAATGTTTCCTAGATTTAACAGGAACAACTCTTTTATATAATGATTATGAAAAACTAGCTTATACTATTAAAGATGATATTCAAAGATTATATGGATTTACTGTTAATGTAGGAATTGGGAATAACAAACTATGTGCTAAAATGGCATCAGATTTTGAAAAACCAAATAAAGTTCATACTTTATATCATAATGAAATAAAAGCAAAGTTATGGCCATTATCAGTAAAAGATTTATTTATGGTGGGAAAGAGCACAGCGGAAATGCTAGAAAAACTAAATATTAAAACAATAGAGCAATTGGCACATACAGATCATTCTTTATTAAAAAGGTATTTTAAAAATCAAGCAGAATATTTAACAAGAGCTTCAAGAGGAATAGATGAAACAGAAGTGATAACTAATCGCGGTAAAAATAAATGTATTAGTACTTCGCAAACATTAATAAAAGATGTTGAAAACAAAGAAGAACTAAAAAAAGTACTTTATTCACAGACACAAGAAATAGCTAGAAGCCTAAGAAAACAAGAACTTTATGCTAAGACAGTAGCGATAACTTACAAAAACAATTTATTTCAAAGTTATTCTCATCAAACTAAATTATATAATCAAACTAATTTATTTGCAGATCTTTATAAAGAAGTTTTAAAATTATTTGATATATCTTTTCGTAATGAAGAGATAAGAAATATAGGTATAAGAGTTAGTGATTTGGTAAAGACAAAAGAAAAACAAATTAGTCTCTTTGATGAAGAAAAAGATGATAGCAAAGATAAAGTGCAAGAGTTAGTTGATAAAATACAAGATAAGTACGGAATAGATAGTTTGATGACTGC
>CAYJHI010000029.1:0-9548 GCA_964370085.1 uncultured Muribaculaceae bacterium
GTTAGACTATCATAAAAGTGTTTTAAATATACTTCTTCTTCTTCTGTTATTCTTGTCAAGTTTATTTTTTGGTTCCATTCTATTAGCATTTTATATAGTTGTTCTAATTTTAATAGTTGTTCTTCTGTTATATCTATTCCTAATTTTTTTGATTCTGCTACAAACTCTTTTTTATTCATATTTGGCCTGCTTTCTTAAGTAAACCATTAATATAGATATATCTGAAGGATTAACTCCACTTATTCTGGTTGCTTGACCAATTGATGTAGGTCTTATTTCATCTAATTTTTGCCTTGCTTCACTTGCTAAATTTGGTACTTTTTGATAATCTATCCAATTTGGGATTTTTTTTTCTTCTAGACTTATCATTTTTTCTGCATCTTTTTCTGCTTTTTTAATATATCCTTCATACCTTATTAATGTTTCAACTTGTTTTTTTATTTCTTCTTTATATTCTAAAATAATGAAATTTTCTATATGTTCCATTTTTATTTCCGGTCTTTTTAATAAGTCATATAATGTTATTCCATCTTTTATTGGAGCTGATGGAATTACAGATAGATATTTATTAACTTTTTCATTTGGAGTTAATTTATTTTTTTGTAATTTACTTATTAAGTTATCTATATCTAACACTTTTTGTTCATATTTTTTTATTCTCTCTGAAGTTGCAGTATTTAATTTAATGGCATATTTTGTTAATCTTATATCTGCATTATCATTTCTTAGTAATAAACGGTATTCAGCGCGAGAAGTTAACATACGATATGGATCTTTTACTCCTTTAGTTATCAAATCATCGATTAGTACACCTATGTATGCTTCGTTTCTTTTTAATATAAATGGTTCTTGTTTTTTATTTTTTAATACAGCGTTTATTCCGGCAATTAATCCTTGAGCTGCCGCTTCTTCATATCCACTTGTACCATTTATTTGTCCCGCTGTATATAGATTTTCAATTATTTTTGTTTCCAGTGTTTGTTTTAAGTGACGTGAATCAATTGCATCGTATTCGATAGCATAAGCATATTTATTTATAGTGGCATTTTCTAACCCTTTTATACTATGTATCATTTTTTCTTGAACATAATGTGGCATACTGGTAGAAAATCCTTGAATATATATATCATCATAACTTAAACTTTCTGGTTCTAAAAACAATTGATGTCTTTCTTTATCAGAAAATCTTACTATTTTATCTTCTATAGACGGACAATAACGTGGTCCTACTCCTTCTACATGACCCCCGTACATACTTGATTCTTTTAAGTGTTCTTTTATAATACTGTGTGTTTCTTCTGTTGTGTATACTAGGTGACATGGCTCTTGTTTCTCTATTTCATATTGAGGCTTATTTATGTGCGAAAATGTATATAATTCTCTATCTCCTGGTTCCAATGATATGTTGCTAAAATCTATTGATTTTTTTGCTATTCTGGCAGGGGTTCCAGTTTTTAATCTTAATATATTAAAACCTAATTCTTTTAAGTTAAGGCTTAAATATGTGGATGAGGTTTCTCCATGCGGTCCTGAAGATGTTTTGGTATCTCCCACTAAAATTAATGATCTCATATAGGTTCCTGTTGTTAAAATGACTGATTTACTATAAATTTTTTCTCCTGTTTCTAATAAAACGCCTTCTGTTTTTCCATTTTTAATTATTAATTCTTTTACCATTTCTTCTTTTATAGATAAATTTTCTTGGTCATTTAAAGTCTTTATCATTTCTTTTGGATATTTAACTTTATCGACTTGAGCACGTAAAGCTTGAACTGCAGGACCTTTTGCTGTGTTTAATAATTTCATTTGGAGGATACTCTTATCAGAATTTAAGGCCATTTCTCCTCCTAAGGCATCAATTTCTCTTACTATAATCCCTTTGGCTGGTCCTCCTATCGAAGGATTACAAGGCATATCAGCGATGTTTTTAATGTTACTAGTAATTAATAGAACATTGGCATTCATTCTAGCACTAATTAGTGCGGCTTCACAGCCTGCATGTCCTCCCCCTACTACTATTACATCATATTTCATATAATACCTACTTTCCTAAACAAAAATCACTGAAGAGACGATCTATTAATTCTTCTTCATATGTTTGTCCTATTATTTCTCCTAGTTTCTCCCATGCTAATTTAATATCAATTTCTATTAAGTCAATATATTCTTCATTATCTATTTTTTCAATAATATTATTTAATAAAATATTAGCTTCTTTTGCTAGAGCTATCTGTCTAGCGTTAGATAAAAAATTTAAATCATTCGTAGTTATTTGCTCTAAATTGAACATTTCACTAATTTTATTTTTAACTTCTTTAATACCTTTTTGATTAATCATACTAGCATATATAACATTGTTATAATTTGTTAGTTCTCTTTCAATTTTTATTTTTTGATCACTTTTATTAACTATTATTATTCTATTTTTTCTAGATGTTTTTTCTAATATTATTTTATCTTCTTCTGTTAATTTTTCCGATCCATTTAGAACTAATAATACTAGAGATGCTTGTTCTATAAGATTTATACTTTTTTCTACACCTATTTGCTCAACTATATCTTTCGTTTCTCTAATACCTGCTGTATCTATTAAAGTTAATTTTATTCCATTTACTAAAATATTACCTTCCACTATGTCTCTAGTAGTTCCTGCGATATTAGTAACTATTGCTTTTTCTTCTTCTAAAAGATTGTTTAATAGGCTACTTTTACCTACGTTTGGTCTTCCTATTATTGCTGTTTTAATTCCTTCTTTTATCAATTGTGAAGAAAAAGATTCGTTGATTAAATCAAGTAACTTTTTATTAATTGTAATAATCGGTTTTTTTATTGTTATATTGGTTAATTGTTCTATATCTTCATATTCTGGATAATCTATATTTACTTCTATATTAGCGATTATTTTAAGGAGATTATCTCTAATTTCATTAATTGTTTTTGTTACCGTTCCGGTTAAATGGTTGATTGCCAATTTTCTTTCTTCTTCTGTTTTGGAATTAATTAAATCCATTACTGCTTCTGACTCTAACAAGCTTATTCTACCATTTAAATATGCTCTTTTAGTAAATTCTCCTGGTTCTGCTTGTCTACATCCACTTAATAATAGAATTTCTAAAATTTTATTTGTAGTACTAATGCCACCATGACAATTAATTTCTATTACATCTTCTGTTGTAAATGATCTCGGACTCTTCATTATATTTAATAGAACTTCATCAATAATTTTTTCCTTATATACAATGTGCCCATAATTAATAGTATGGCTTTCGATTTTCGTTAAATCTTTATCAAATATTTTATTAGCAATGGTAATGGCTTCTTTTCCACTTATTCTAATAATAGATATTGCCCCTACTCCTAATGCTGTTGATATAGATACTATTGTATCTTCCATAATCTCACCTCTTTAGAAAATGTACTGTTAATACATTTTTAATGTTAAATTATTTCCCGGGAAATAATTTATAAAAAGAGAAGTTTTTATTCTTCTCTTGGTTTTATTACTATTGCTCGGTGAGGATCTTCTCCTACACTTTCTGTAATAATATTTTTAAAATCAGTTAATGCATTATGTACAATGCGTCTTTCGTAAGAATTCATATCTTGTAGTTTTACTTCTACTTTTGTTTTAAGAACATTTTTCGCTTCTCTAGTTGCTAATCTTATTAGATCATTTTCTCTTTTTTGACGATACTCACTAACGTCAACAACAAAAGGAAATTTTTGACCGATTTCGTTTAATACTGCCTGTCTCATTATTAATGACAGTGCTTCTATATTTTTTCCGCCTTTTCCTATTAGTAGCGCATTGTTTTCATCGTCCGCATAAATAGTAAATGCTAAAGTATTACCTGTTTTTACTTCTAATTGAATTTCTATTCCCATTTTTTTAGTAATAGTCTTTAATAAGTTTTTAATATAATCAATTACTTCTCTTTTTTCGATTACTTCAATCGTTGTTTTTTTATTAAATAATCCTTGTTTTGTTTCTAATTGATTGATAATTAAGTTTTCTGCTGTTTCTTGTAATTGTTCTTTTGCTTGATTTATAGCATCTTCTAGTGTTTTTCCACTATATTGTTTTTTTTCCATTTGCTTCTTTACTCCTTTTAACAATTAAGTTTTGAGCTATTGTAAATGTATTAGTAGATACCCAATATATTCCAAGTGCAGATGGCATAAACAATGCCATAATGATAATAACTACATTCATAATAATTGGCATCATCTTTGCTCCTGGTTGAGAAGTTGAAGTTGTTGAATTTAAACTGAATGAGAAGTATGTACTAACTCCAATCACTATAAGTAGTAATACGTAGGCCCACCATGCATTTGTGGAAAATCCTATCATTGGTGTTGTCCCTAATTGTAATCCTAAAAACGAACCTTCAAATATAGCAGGCACTCTATTAATTGCTTCTAAAAATGCTATAAATAATGGTAATTGAATTATAGCATACAAGCATCCTGCTACTGGATTGATGTTATACTTTTTATAAATTAAAGTCATCTCTTGGCTTTTTTTCATCATTGATTGTTGATCGTTTTTACCTTCAAACTTTTTCTCAATAGCTTTTATTTCAGGTTGAGCTTTCTTTATTAACTCAGACTGTAATGCTGTTTTTCTAGTTATTGGATATGCTATTAATCTAATTAATAAACTTACTATGATTAAAGCAAGTCCTATATTACCAACAAATTTATCTATAAATAATATTAAAAATGCTAGAGGTTTTACAAAAATAGTTTCCCATAATCCTTCATAACCACCTGTTGTTGCTGAAAAATTTTCACACTCCGGTAGTGATTCTATATCCACTTCATATTCTTTATAAATATCTATTGTGTTTTCGGCTGTTGGCTTACATAATATATTTTCTGTTATTGTTTGTCCATTTTCTGTTTGAACAGGCTTATTATCTTCATCTACTAGAGTTTGTGTACATCCTGTAGCAAAGAAAATCATACCCACTATTAAAAGTATTTTTAGTTTATTGCTCTTTTTCATTCTTTCTCCTTACTTATTTGTTTAAACGATTTAGTAATTCGAGTAAATTATCGTTTAATTTTTCAAAAGGACAACTCAAAGCTTCCTTTCTTATTATTATAATATAATCTGATGGATTTGAATAGAAAAATTTATAATTATCTAAAATGTTTCTTACTTTTCTCTTCATTTTATTCCTAATGACTGCATTTCCTAGTTTTTTTCCAACGGAAATTCCAAACCTTGAATGATTTAATTCATTTTTTTCATAAATAATAACAAAATATTTACTTTTTATTTTTTGTTGTTTTGCAATTATAGCATTAAAATCATCATTTTCTTTAACAATAAATTTTTTTTTCATAACTCACCTACTTTTTTCCAAGTAAAAACCACTGTTATTTATATTTTAACAGTGGATTCATTATTTTGAAAGTCTTTTGCGACCTTTTTTTCTACGCGCTTTTAATATTTTAGATTTCATTCTTGCAAAAAAACCATGTTTTTTAGCTTTTTTACGTTTATTTGGTTGATAAGTTCTTTTCATTTTTTTCCACCTCCAGACATAAATCTACATTATTATACTAGTATTTTATTAATTTTGTCAATAAAAACTGATATGAAATTTACTTTTCAACAAAATTAACAGACGTGTTAATAACTTTTTTTCTGCTATTGAAAACTTTTCCACATATTTTGTTGATAACTTCGGATAAATATGTATAATATAGGTTAACGTTGTGGGAAACCTTGTTGATAACCTGTGGAGAAGTTTTTTTTAGATTTTTTTACTTTATTTTTTTCACAACTTAAGTTAAAATATTTTTAGGTTGAACTTATTATTTTTTTCAGTGGGGAGATGATGTTAATGAACATGGATATTCTATGGTCTAATTTTTTAGAACAAATTAAAGCAGAAGCATCATCATTATCTTATGATACGTGGTTTAAAGAACTTAAATTATACGATTATAAGGAAGGCAAGGCTAGGGTAGTTGTTCCTATGTTAATTCATAAAAAACATATTAGAGAAAATTATTTAGATTTGATGGAACAAATATTAAGTTCTTTAACTGGAGCTAGTGTTGATATTGAGTTTTTTATGCCTGATGAAATAACGGAAAATATTAAAATTGAAGAAGAGGTTGTTATTCCTAGTTCTAATAATATTAATTCTTCTAGTAGTAGTGTTAATTCTAATTTAAAAAGTTCTTATACGTTTGATTCTTTTATAGTAGGGAATAGCAATAAATTTGCTCATGCAGCAGCACTTTCGGTTGCAGAGAATCCTGGTACAATGTACAATCCTTTATTTTTATATGGAAATAGTGGGTTAGGTAAAACTCATTTGATGCATGCTATAGGTAATTACATTTTAACGCAAACAAATAAAAAAGTACTTTATGTTACTAGTGATCAATTTATACAAGATTTTATTGGAATTAACAAAAAAGATGATAATGGGACTAATTTTAATTATATTGATTTTTTTAAAAATAAATACCGTAATGTTGATGTATTAATTATTGATGATATACAATTTTTGGGTGGCGCAACACAAACACAGCAAGAATTTTTTCATACTTTTAACACTTTATACAATGATAGTAAACAAATTATTATATCTTCGGATAGATCTCCGGATGACTTAAAATTACTTGAAGATCGTTTGCGAACTCGATTTTGTTGGGGATTAACAGTTAATATTTTTCCTCCTGATTTTGAATTAAGAATTGCAATTCTTAAGAAAAAAATTGCAGCAGGAGCGTTTGGTAAAGAAATACCTGAAGACGTTATTGAATATATTGCGTCTAATATGGGAAGTGATGTTAGACAATTAGAAGGGTCGATTACAAGACTTGTTGCTTATTCTACGATGATGGGTGGAATACAAATCACTTTAGATCTTGCTTTAGAAGCTCTCAAAGACTTTATAAATAAAGGGATTAGTGAGAAAAATGATGTTCATAGAATACAAAAAATAGTAAGTGAATACTTTCAAATTTCTGTAGAGGATATAAAAAGTAAAAAGAGAAGTAATAATATTGCTTTTCCTAGACAAATTGCTATGTATCTCTGTAGAAATTTAACTAATGAGTCTTTTCCTAAAATAGGAACTGAGTTTGGAGGGAAAGATCATTCTACTGTTATGCACTCAGTTGAAAAAATAGAACTACAAATAAAAACTAATAAAGAAGTAGAAAATTTAATCGAAAAATTTAAAAAAGATATTAACTGATATGGGGAAAAAAAATTGTTTTCAACATTTTATTAACAGGTAAAATTTACTTTTTATCTTAGTTTAATATAAGAAAATAGTATTTATCAACAGTTTCCACAGTAATAATATAAAAAACATATAAGAAAGAAGGAATTATAAATGAAATTAACAATTAAAAAAGATGTATTATTAGAAGGACTTAATAAAGTCTCTAAGGCTATTTCTACAAAGAATTTAATACCTGTATTAGCAGGAATAAAGTTTGATTTAAAAAAGAATAAACTTATTCTTACTGCTAGTGATAACGATATTACTATACAAACTATTATTGAAGGTAATGATAATGATATTGTAATTGATAAAGAGGGTAGTATTATTATTCAAGGAAAATATATACTTGATATAGTACGCAAATTACCAGAAGAGTTTATTAATATAGAAGTAATTGATGAGTTAAAAATATTAATTTATACTAGTAATAGTGAATTTAACTTAAATGGCATTAGTGAGAAAGAATATCCTAATATAGATTTAGAAGAAAGTAAAAAACCTATAACTATAAATAATAGAGAACTTAAAAAAATAGTTCATGAAACTGCTTTTGCTTCTTCTAATGATGAATCTAAGCCAGTTTTAACAGGGTTAAACATTAAAATAATAGGGGATATATTAGAATGTAATTCGACTGACTCTTATCGTTTGGCTAGAAAAATAGTTAAATTATCACAAAATAGTGATGAAAATTATAATATTGTTATACCTAGTAAGAACATTTTAGAGTTTATTAGAATTGTTAGTGATAGTGATGAAGATATAAAACTTCATATATTTAATAATAAAATATTATTTTCTTACAAAAACATCATGTTTCAATCTCGTTTAATAAATGGTAATTATCCTAATACCGCTAATTTGATTCCTACTGATGAGATGTTAGTTATAAAAACTAAAATTTCTAAATTTTATAGTGTTATTGATCGTGTTAGTATTTTAACTAGTGATAAAGAGAAAAATATCGTTACTTTGGAAACAATAGATAATAATCTTGTTTTAAAATCTTCTTCATTAGAAATAGGTAGAGTAGAAGAAAAAATGGAAATAGAGAAAAATAATAATGAGAATATTAAAATATCTTTTAGTGCTAAATATATGATGGAAGCTTTAAAAAGTTTTGAAGAAGATGATATCGAAATTCATTTTTATGGAGAAATCAAACCAATTATTATTAAAAATATTGATAATGAATCTTTAATTCAATTAGTTTTACCAATTAGAACATATTAATGACAAAATTCGAGTTTTTTCGACTATTATAAGTGTTATTATATCTTCCAGAAAACGACATATTTCGTTTTCATAAAGGGGGATTATATGAATAATTATGAAATTAATGAAGGAACACTAGCAGTTTTATCTTCAAAAGGTGAAAATACACTAATTTTTGAAGATAAAAAAGAATATCAAATTGAAGGAAATGCATTTGAAATAATGGAGAATAGCTGTCAATATTTTGGGAGCAGTTATTTAGGAAGGGTACAAGGATCTGAATATTTATTAGGAAAAGGTTATAAAATGCCAATAATTGTGGATGAAGTTAGAAATATTATATTTTTTCCAACTATTTCCCCAACTTCTGTGGATTGTGCATGGTTAGCACTTAATCATATTAAAAGAATCGAAGAATTAGAAGAAAATACAAAAATTATATTTAATAATAGTAAAGAAATTATTTTACCATTGTCCTACAGAAGCCTTCAAAATCAATTATATCGAGCTGCTAGGCTTGATTCTATAATTAGAAGCAGAAAAAAATAAGAAAAAGCGAAAAAAACTCGCTTTTTTTAGTTGTTTTTTGATATAATAGAGTTGTAGGTATAGGAGTACTAGATTAGGGGGTAAATTAAAATATGGCAAAAAAAAAGAGGTTTAAATGATTTTAACTAAAATAAATCTTTTAAATTTTAGAAATTATTCTACTTTGTCATTAAAATTAAATAATAATGTTAATATTTTTATAGGTAATAATGGACAAGGTAAAACTAATATTTTAGAAAGTATTTATATTTTGGGGCTTACAAAAACTTTTCGTAATGGTATTGAGGAAAATTTAATTAAATTTAAAAAGGAAAAGCTAGTAATTAAAGGAACTGTACGAAATGATAAGGTATTAAAAGATTTAGAAATAAATATTGGTAAGGATGGTAAAAATAGTTTAGTAAATAAGACGGTGGTTAGAAAACTGTCAGATTATATAGCTAATTTGAATATTATTTTATTTACTCCAGACGATTTAGAAATTATAAAAGATTCACCTTCTATTAGAAGAAATATTGTTAATAT
>CAYJHI010000029.1:9648-13464 GCA_964370085.1 uncultured Muribaculaceae bacterium
TATTTCTTTATTGTTGAGAGATAAGTTTAATTCTAATTTTAAAAGAGAACTTGAAAAAGGAACTACTTTATATGGTCCTCATAGAGATGATTTTTTATTTTTGTTAGATGATAATGAGCTTAAGTTGTTCGGATCACAAGGACAACAGAGATTAGCTATTATAGCATATAAGTTGGCAGAAATCCCTATTTTTGTGGAAAAAACCGGTACAAATCCTATATTATTATTTGATGATATATTTAGTGAATTAGATAAAGTTAAAAAAAATAAGTTATTAAAGTATATTAATCAAAATATTCAAGTTATTATAACAACTACCGATTTAAAAGATATTAGTAAAAAAATTGTTGATTGTTCTTCTGTTTTTGAAGTATCTGATGGAATAGTAGTTAAGAAAGAAGGTAAAAAGAATGATAGATAAAGAAAAAATTGAACAGGCATACGATTCGTCGTCTATTCAGGTATTAGAAGGATTAGAAGCTGTTAGAAAAAGACCAGGTATGTATATTGGTACTACTAGTGAAAAAGGTCTTCATCATTTGGTTTGGGAAATAGTAGATAATGCTATTGATGAAGCTTTAGCTGGATATTGTGATGATATTGAAGTTATTATCAACAAAGATAATTCAATTACTGTTAAAGACGATGGTAGGGGTATTCCTACAGGTGTTCATCCTAAAACTGGTATTTCAACAGTAGAAACAGTTTATACAGTATTGCATGCTGGTGGTAAATTTGGTGGTAGTGGTTATAAAGTTTCAGGAGGATTGCACGGAGTAGGTGCTTCTGTTGTTAATGCTCTTAGTTCATCAGTTATTGTTACAGTTTATCAGAATGAAAAAGTACACCAAATTCAATTTGGTGAAGGTGGTAAAACACTTTCTCCATTACAAATTATTGATGAATGTAGTATTGATAGAACGGGTACTACTGTTACGTTTAAACCAGATCCTACTATTTTTACAGAAACAACAGTTTATGATTATGATATTTTAAAATCAAGACTTAGAGAACTTGCTTTTTTAAATAAGGGCTTACGTATTATTTTAAATGATGATCGTGATGAAGCTGCTAAAAGAACAGATACTTATTTGTTTGAAGGTGGTATTTCTGAATACGTTAAAATGCTTAATGAAAGTAAAAGTCCTATTCATGAACAAATTATTCATTTAGAAGGTGAATCTAATGATATTTCATTAGAAGTTGCAATGCAATATAATTCTAGTTATACTTCAAGTATTTATTCTTTTGCTAATAACATTAAAACACATGAGGGTGGAACACATGAAGAAGGTGTTAAAAGAGCTTTAACTCGTATAATTAATAGTTATGGAAAAAATAATAAGATTTTAAAGGATAATGATGAACCTTTATCTGGTGATGATGTTAGAGAAGGTCTTACTATGATTGTTTCTTGTAAGCATCCTAATCCGCAATTTGAAGGACAAACTAAAACTAAATTAGGAAATGCAGAAGTTAGAAAAATAGCTGATGATGTATTTGCTGAAGGTTTTGAAAGATTTTTATTAGAAAATCCAGATGCAGCTAGAATTGTTGTTGATAAAGCTATGACTGCAGCTCGTGCTAGAGTAGCGGCAAAAAAAGCAAGAGAACTTACAAGACGTAAGGGAGGATTAGAATTAACTAATCAATGGGGAAAACTTACAGATTGTTCAAGTAAAAATGCTTCTGAGTCTGAGGTATTTATAGTCGAAGGGGATAGTGCAGCAGGACCAGCTAAACAAGGAAGAAATTCGAAAACACAAGCGGTATTGCCAATTAGAGGTAAAATATTGAATGTGGAAAAAGCTAGACTTGATAAAGTATTAGGTAATGAAGAAATTCGTAGTTTAATTACAGCTTTTGGTACTGGAATAGGTGAGGAATTTGATCTTGCTAAACTTCGTTATCATAAAATAATAATTATGACGGATGCCGACGTAGATGGTGCTCATATTAGAACATTGTTATTAACATTCTTTTATCGTTATTTTAAACCTTTAGTAGAAGAAGGTCATGTTTATGCAGCCCAACCACCGTTATTTAAGGTTAGTCATGGTAAAACTAATAAATATGTATTAAATGAGTTTGAAAGAGATGAATATCTTAAGACGTTACCTGAAAATACAAAATATGATATTGTTCGTATGAAAGGGTTAGGGGAAATGGATTCAATTGAGTTGCGTGAAACAACTATGCATATTGATACTCGTGTATTGAAAAAAATAAGTATTGAGGATGCAGTGCTTGCTGACGAGATGTTTCAAATATTAATGGGTGAAGAAGTAGAACCTAGAAGAAAATTTATAGAAGATAATGCCTTAAAGGTTAAAAATCTGGATATATAGGAGGATAAATAATGGAAAATGATAAAATTACACAGGTTAATATATCTAGTGAAATAAGAGATTCGTTTCTTGATTATTCAATGAGTGTTATTGTTTCACGTGCAATACCAGACGTTAGAGATGGTTTAAAGCCTGTTCATAGACGTATTTTATATACAATGTATGAAGAGGGTATGACACCTGAAAAAAAGCATCAAAAGAGTGCTAATGCTGTCGGAGCAGTTATGGGGCACTATCATCCTCATGGAGATTCTGCTATATATGAAAGTATGGTTCGAATGGCTCAAGATTTCACTTATCGTCATACTTTAGTAGATGGTCATGGTAACTTTGGGTCAATCGATGGTGATAGTGCAGCTGCTTCTCGTTATACGGAGGCTAAATTATCGAAGATTTCAACAGAATTATTAAGAGATTTAAATAAAAACACAGTAGATTTTGTGGAAAACTATGATGGTCAGAGAAGAGAACCTACAGTTTTACCTAGTAGATTTCCTAATATACTAGTAAACGGTAATATGGGGATTGCTGTTGGTATGGCTACTAATATTCCTCCTCATAACTTAGGTGAAGTTATTGATGGATGTATTGCATATATTGATAATACTGAGATTTCAGTACTTGAGTTAATGGAACACATTAAAGGTCCTGATTTTCCAACTGCGGGTACTATTTTAGGTAATAGTGGTATTAAAAAGGCCTTTGAAACGGGTAAAGGGTCAATAACAATTCGTTCTAAAGTTGAAATAGAAGAAAAGAATGGTAGAGAACGTATTGTTGTTACTGAATTACCTTACCAAGTAAATAAGTCGAATTTGATAACAAAAATAGCTGAATTAGTGCGAGATAAGCAAGTTGAGGGTATAAGTAACCTAAATGATGAATCGGCCTTAGAAGGGATTAAAATCGTCATAGATGTTAAAAACGGTTTTAATGCAAATGTATTGTTAAACAATTTATATAAACATACGCAATTACAAACAAGTTACGGTATTAACTTCTTAATGTTAGTTGATGGTCGTCCTAAAACTTTAGGATTGCTTGAAATATTTAGGAATTATGTTGATTATCAGAAATTTGTAATCTATAGAAGAACACAATTTGAATTAGATAAAGCACTTAAGAGAGAACATATTTTAGAAGGTTTGAAAATTGCTTTAGATCATATTGATGAAGTTATTAGTATTATTAGAGGTGCTGATGATGATAGTGATGCTAAACAAAAATTAATGACTAAATTTTCTTTAAGTGAAATTCAATCTGAAGCTATTATGGAAATGAAATTACGTCGTTTATCAGGATTAGAAAGAGGTAAAATTGAGGACGAACTTAATGAGTTATTGAAACTTATTGCTTCTTTAAGAGAAATTCTTGGTAGTGACGAAAAAATATTAGCTATTATAAAAGATGAAATGTTAGAAATTAAGAACAGATATGCTGATGATCGTCGTACTATTATTGATATGAC
>CAYJHI010000030.1:0-6207 GCA_964370085.1 uncultured Muribaculaceae bacterium
CAATAAACGATAGTCTTCTATATTCCAATCACTCATTAACTTACTGTTTTTGGTAGTAGGTTCCATTAGAAATGTATCTTTTAAAGATAAATCTTTTTTACTATTGTTTTCTGCTTTATTAACCCACTCTTTTATATTATCTTTTTTTGATATAACAGATAAGAATGCTAGTGCTGAAGTTGTTTCATTTGCTTCTCTATCATTGTTAAATCTAAATAGTTGTTTTAATTCCTTGTCTGTTAATTCTTTTTTTATTTCTTCTTTGATATATAGTCCTTTAATTAAACTTATTTTAATTCGTTTTTTATCGGGATTTATTATGTCTTTAGTGATAAGAAGTTCTTCTTTTAAAGTCGTAATTGCTTCTTTATTTATTTCACTAATACTATCTAAGCCTTTTTCTAAAGTAAAATTAATAGGAGCCATACTTTTTTGATCATGCCACTTTATATCCTCTTGGTGATTATGGATGGAAAAATCATCTTCATTTAGTATATTATAAAGTAATCTTGCTGTTCTTCCATTACCATCACTAAATAAGTGTAAATCATTTACTATATAATAAAGTAATTGTGCCTTAACTTGATTAGATTCAATGCTTTGTATTGCGATGAAAGTACTTTTCAAAACTTTTTCTTGTACTTCTAAACTAGGTGCCATATATAATCCTACTGAAGTGTTTTCAGATATCTTACGCTCATTTTTAGGGATTTTTCTCAAAACACCATTAACAGTTATTAGAAATTTCTTAAACATGTCATAATCTAGTTCTTGTATCATTTTATTTTTAATTCTTAAATCCGATAATTTATCTAATAAATTTAATTTACCAAACATGTTTTCAACGTTCATTTTATCACCTTCTGTTAATTTTTCATTATTGATATGAGAGGTATTTTCATTTCATCTTCTGTTATACCGGCGTGTGCTGATACAAATACTTTACTATTTTGATTATAAACAAAGTATTTATTAGTAGTTGCTAAAGAGATGTAGTCTCCTAGTGATTGTTCAAATAATGGATGATTTTTTCCTGTTCCAAATAATTTTTCTTTTAACACTTCTTCTTTTGTTTTTAGTATGAAATCATTGGAAAATAGTTCATTAAACACTTCTTCAAATTCTTGATGTTTATCTTCTTTCACTTTAAAAGCACATAATCTTCCTTCTAACCAAATATCCTTATCTAACAAATTAAATATTTGAGGATAGTTACTTAGAATGATCGGCTCAGCATTGATATGGCCATGATCTGCTGTTACAAGAAGTAGTGAATTAGTTAGTTTCTTTGTAAACTCTTCTACTTTTTCATTTATCATTTTGATATTATTAATTGTTTCTTCACTACTTGTTCCCGTGTAGTGCATTATGTGATCTGGATTATCATAATAAGCATATATATATTTCTTTCCTGGTTTTTTTGTCTCTATTAATATCTTATCTAACATATCATCGAAATTAAGGTAAGTATTTTGTCCAAACGGATAAAGCGTTGTTGAGGAATATTCACCTTTTTCATTAATTTTATCAGGGATGTTTTTGTAAGAAAAGTATTTTTTTGCTAATGAATTTTTACTATACTCTATTTTCGTGTCCTTTAAAGTATTTAAAAACATTGTTACTATTTTATCTTCTTCTTTAAAATATAAATCCCAACCTAGCCATCCATGTTCATTTGGATTAAGTCCTGATAACATAGAAGTAGTTGCTGCTGTTGTAGTAGATGGATAAGTAGAATTATAATCTTTTAGTATATTCTTAATTAGAAAATCATCTTCTTTTAAAGTTCTTTTTAATATATTACTACCTAGTCCATCACAAAGCAAAACAATAATATTATCTACTTGATTTTCTTCTAAAATATCATCTATTTCTTTAATAGTGGCATGTTTATAATCTAATCCAAATTGTTTTTGAATAGTACATGCTAGATTAGTTATACAATTTTCATAAGTTTTTTTAAATTCCACTTTCTCCTCCTAAAAATACATATTGTATTTTATACTAGATGTTTTTTTCATACCAACACTTTCGTATAGTTTATGGGCTGGTACTGCTGTATCTAGGCATGTTAGACACATTGATTTATAATTGTTATCTTTAGCATATTTAATTACTTCTTCAAATATTTTCTTTCCTATATCTTGTTTTCGATATTCTTTTAAGACACAAACATTAAATATTTCTAGTGCTGGCTGAAAAGAAAAAGTAAATAAATCTAGTTTATAAGCAGTTATACTACCTACTATCTTATTATCTTTCTTCATTATAAAAATTAAATAATTACTATTTTCTTGGTACTTTTGATAATATTCTAAGTCATTACTTCCTTCAAACGCTTCATCAATTAATTCTTTGTATAAACTTATATCTTCTTTTTTTAATAACTCAATCATACATTCTCCTTTTATTTAGTATAACAATAAAAAAAGACTATTTAAAGTCTTATTCATCATATTTTAATAATTCGGCATTTTCTAAGATATATTCCATAGTTTCATCTAAGTCTTCTTTATCACTACTTGATATATCACTTGGTATATATAATTCAAACATATATAGATGTGAACTTGATTTTGAAAGTGCTACATAATATTCATTATAATAATCTTTTTCAAAGCTTGAAAAATAGTAATCTTCTGTTACAATGTGATTCCATTCGATGTTATTTCTTGTCATTGTATCTTCGTTAATAATGGTTGCTATATCATTTTCTACATCGTTTTTAAAACTATCTATAGTTGCTCCTACTGCACCTGTATCATAATTCATATATGTAGTTGCTTTAACATTTAAAATACTTTCACTGTCTCTAAATATATAATAATATGATTTATATTGAGCATTAGATGATAGATCTTCTGAATATTGAAAGTTCGCTGGTATTAAATAATCCATATATCCTAAGATAGTTTCTTCATCGTCTGGATATGATAATTCTTCAGTATAATCGTTTAATTCTCCTGTTATTACTAATGTATCGAATACTTCTTGAGCACTTGTTTTAGTGCTTTCATAAAAAACTGATTCTCCAAGTGTACCAAAAGTTAAAATTATATTTTCTTCTTTTGAAACAAAGATATAATAATCTCCTGATATTTCAATACTATTTTTTCCTATTTGGATAGTTGCATAATAAATTTCACCATCTAATGATTTAAAACCTTCTTCATTAAAGAATATTTTTAGTTCACTATATTCTAATCCGCTTGACCATTCGTTATAGAATAAGTCATATAGTTTTTCTTTTCCTTCTTTTGTTGAGAAATCAAAGTCATATTCATCTTCAAAATCATATAGAGTACTTTGTCCTATAGTGCTTATAACAGATCCTGTTATTATATTTTCCAAGTTATAATTACCTGCTTGGCTTTCTATGGCAGTCCACTCATTTTTATCATATTTGACACTGTGTCCATTTCCATTTTGAACCTCTAAACTTGTGACTTCTTTTTCTATATCAGTTAGAGTAGTTTCTATGTTTGGTGAGTAAAGAGAGAAAATAATAAATATTACTATTCCTATTAAAAGTACTCCTCCTCCAATTGATAGTCCTAATATTAAACCTAAATTACTCTTTTTAATTGGAGTTTGATTATCTGTCATATTGGATGTTTCTATTACTGTTGTCGGTTCCTTTATAGTTATTTCTTCTTTTTGTTCTTGGATTGGTTCAAGTACTTGTGTCTTGTCTAAAGTAACTGTTTTAGCTCCACAGTTATTACAAAATTTGTCATTGGGATTTATTTGTTTCCCACAATTCATACAATACATCTTTTTTTCCTTCTTTCTTTTAATAAATTGTTATAGTAAATCTTGATGAATGGTTTAGATCAGCTTGACCAGTATATGTCGTATAAGAGAATATTCCATTTATAGTAGTAACATCTCCATATAGACTTCCACCACGGTAAAACCAAGAATACGATAAATAACTACTTGTTACTCCTCTGTCTTGATAGAAACCTAATGTATCTGTTAAGGCATCTCCTTTTATTGATGTTGTAGTTGTTAATCCATAGTGAGCATTTGGATAAATATTGATATATCTTCCTTCCGGTAGTGTATCTGCTGTGAAACCTGAAGATCCTGCTACAAGGTTTCCATTAACATCTAATACTGTTCCCATTACTCTATCAAATGTTCCACCTACTGTGTCGTATACTCCATAAATATTGCCTGTTGTTGATGCACCTTTTCCTTCATATGTTTCATAAGTATTTGTTGTACATGATGTTGAAGTACTTGTTACCGAAGGAGCATTTCCTCCTATTCCAGTAACATATAAGTTACAGTTGTTTGGATAAACTTCTTTATAAATTCCTGTATAATCTACATTTCCATATTTACCATACATTGACTGTGTTAAATAGGCAATAGCACCCCATTCTGTATTCTTAATTAGATGAGCATCTACGTAACCAACAAAACCATAATTGTTATACCCATTCATTCCGTTCATTAAATCTTGTACATAGTAAAAGGTATTAGCAATATTCATGTTATTCATCGGTGTTACATTAGGTTTAGAATATAAAATATTTCCTTGCTTAGATGCTTCAAATTTTGCTATCCAAAACCCTGGTATTTCTTGATTTTCTGAATTAGTTCTGGTGGTTGGATCATCACAGGTATTTCCCCAACAGAAAGCTGGTGATGTGTAGTAATTAATTGCTGTTGTCCCTGTATAATTAGCACTACCTGTATGTATAATAGAGGTGTCATGAAATTCAATATCAAAGGCTCCTGGGGTATTAATAGTGACGGAATCACCTCCATATCCTTGATATCCTAAAGTATCTCTCACTGTATATGAATATCTTGGAATCCACACCATCATGGATATAATGTGATCCATCGGTATTACCGTTCCCGGTTCAGCATCAACATACGTTTCTCTCATTGTTGGAATAACTGAAGCAGAGTTTGCCCATTGTTGTTCTGCATAATCATACCACTCTTCTCTAATAACATCTGCTTTTACCCAGGTTGCTTGATTTTCATCATAAACAATAGGAATTAATCCATCTATTAGTACTGGGTCTGCTCCATTTAAAAGAGGATCACTGTAAATATCTCCTGGACTAAACACATATTCTAATCCTAGGTTGAAATCCGTTTCTGTAGGTGTCCCACTAGCAGTATAACTAATTTGAAATTTGGTATCTGACCTAGGTGCAAATTCAGTATAAATATATAAATTATAGATTAAGTATGTAATACTTGGATTAGAATTGACTAATTCATTTATCTGCTTTAAATGGTAATAACTGTCACTAGTATTAGTTATTGTAATCTCATAAGTAAATGTAGAGGTGCCACTTGGAACATTTATCCCTATTTCTGTTGTAACATTATTATATCTAGGTGCATATAATTCAGCACTATCAGTAGATTCAATCAATTCTATATTAGATATAAATATTTTATTATCAACGTTTATAATAGCTTCTCCACTAATAGTCATTTCACTATTAAAAGCTGAATACCCAATAGAAATAAACGATATCGAAAAAAATATCATAACAATAATTAATATATTAAAGCTAACTTTTTTTGTTTTCTTCATCATTTGCTCCTATGCTACTCTCTTTACATTATAGCATATCTGTATAAAAGAAAAAACTCTTTTTCAAGAGTTTTAATTATTATAAAGTCCATGTATTTTTTGTCTTTCTGTCTCTGTAATATTGTCTAATGTCCATATATCTTCTTCTTTAGTTAATGTTAAATTTAAAGTATATGTTATTCTATCACTTACATCAGTTAAATATTCAATCTTTTGATTCATATATTTTTCGTCTATTATATTGTTGTTTTCATCATAAAAATCTGTTTTGTTCTCTTCAATATAATTGTTTAATCTTTCATTAACTGAGTAATAATCATATACTTCTATTTCTACCTCTACAGTTGCATTATTACCATCAACTAATTCATCTTTAATCTTATAAGTTAAATCCTTATATTGTTTTTTCATGATTTCTTTATACTCTTCTTTTTGATTATTTGTCATCATTACTTCGTTATCCATCACTTCTTCTAATTGAGATAAGACTTCTTCATCATGCATTTGGTATTTCCCTAAGAATTCTTCAACTTTTTTCGTTGGTGTATTCATTATATTATTACATCCTGTAAAGAACAAAAAACTTATTATTACTATTATTATTTTTTTCATAATTCCTCCTTTATTTGTATTATGGA
>CAYJHI010000030.1:6307-13133 GCA_964370085.1 uncultured Muribaculaceae bacterium
CTTATTATTACTATTATTATTTTTTTCATAATTCCTCCTTTATTTGTATTATGGAAGAAAATAATAATAGGTATACAAAAAAAAGACAAATTAATGTCTTATTTCGTATATGTTTTGTCGTTTTCTAACTATGCTTTATATTTTTTTGTCAATATTAATACTCACAGTTTTGTGGTGTTCTTGGGAATGCTATAACATCTCTTATATTTTCTACTCCTGTTAGATACATGATTAATCTTTCAAATCCCATACCAAATCCAGAGTGAACGCATCCACCATATTTACGTAGATTTAGGTACCAATTAACAGCTTCTTCATCTACTTCCATTTGTCTCATTCTTTCAATCAGTTTATCATAGTCTTCTTCTCTTTGCGATCCGCCCATTAGTTCTCCTGCTCCTGGGACACAAAGGTCAACTGCGGCAACTGTTTTATTATCAGGATTAGTTTTCATATACCATGCTTTAATATCTTTTGGCCAATCAGTGATAAATACAGGCCCATTAAAATACTCTGTAATATATCTTTCATGTTCTTTAGCAATATCTTCTTCATAGTCAGGTGTAAATTCCCATTTACAATCTGCTTTTAATAAAATATCAATCGCTTCTTTATGTGTTACTTTACTAAACTTAGATGTAAGAATCTTTTCTAATTTTTCTTTTAAGCCATTAGCTACAAATTTATCTAAGAATGTTATTTCTTTAGGACATTTGTCCAGTACATACTTAACAATATATTTAAGCATATCTTCTTCTACTTGCATAACTCCTTCTAAATCACAGAAAGCTATTTCTGGTTCTATCATCCAAAATTCATTAGCATGTGTTTTTGTATTAGAGTTCTCTGTTCTGAAAGTTGGTCCGAAAGTATAAATTTTGTTGAAAGCCATAGCGAATACTTCTCCATGTAATTGTCCACTTCCAGTAATATATGCTTGTCTTTTAAATAAGTCTTCTGTTAGATCTACTTTTCCATCTACTTTTGGTAAGTTATTAAAATCTAGGGTTGTTACTTTAAACATTTGATCTGAACCTTCACAGTCAGTTGTAGTAATTAATGGCGAATGAACATAGATATAATCTTGTTCTTGAAAGAATGCATGGATTGCCATAGCCGCAACACTTCTAATTCTAAAGACTGCTTGAAACAAATTAGTTCTAGGTCTTAAGTATGCTTGTTCTCTTAAAAATTCTCTAGAATGTTTCTTTGGTTGCATTGGATAATCTATTGGACAATCTCCTAATAATTCAACACTAATAGCACTCATTTCAATTAATTGTTCTTCTTTTGGAGACTTGATAATCTTACCAACTACTTTAACGCTACTACCATTATGTAACTTAGTAATTTCTTCAAATGTTTCTAGTTTATCGTCATAAACAATTTGTAAATGATCAAAACATGTTCCATCTGAGAAGTCAATAAATCCAAATTCTTTTTGTTTACGATGATTTCTAATCCATCCTTCTACAACGACTTCTTTTTCAAGATAGTCTTCATGATTTTTAAATATTTCTCTTAAATCTTTTTTCATATATTTCTCCTTGTTTTAATTATTAATTTTCTTTCTAAATATATTTTATCATAAAAAGGAAAAGAGTAATATACAATTAACTCTTTTTAATTCATATCTCTTATTTTGATATGGGTTTCTCTTAGTTGATATTCACTAACTTTATTAGGAGAAGACATTAATGGATCTGTACCACTTGCAGTCATTGGGAACGCAATTGTTTCTCTGATGTTTTCTTCATCTAACATAAGCATTAAGATTCGATCTATTCCAGGAGCCATTCCAGCATGTGGTGGTGCGCCATATTTAAAGGCTTCATATAAAGCTTTAAATCTTTTTTCGATTTCTTCTTCTTCATATCCAGCGACTTTGAAAGTTTTTTTCATAATATCAGTATCATGGTTTCTAACGGCACCTGATGATACTTCTATACCATTACATACAAAATCATATTGATAAGCGATTATATCTTCTGGTTTTTTGCTATTTAAGCTGTCCATTCCACCTTGAGGCATACTAAAAGGATTATGTGTGAATTCATATTTATCAGTTTCTAAATCCCATTCATACATTGGAAAATCTTTAACGATACAAAAATTAAATTCATCTTTATCAATTAGTTCTAGTTTTCTTCCTAGTTCATCTCTAATTAAGGCACTGTATTTATAAGCATTTGTTCTGTCTGCGATAAAGAAAATTACATCATTTCCCTTTAACTTAGCGACATCTAACAGATCTTCTTTCTCTTCATTAGATAAGAACTTGTCTATTGGTCCAGCAAAGCTTAGATCTTCTAATACTTTGAAATATCCTATTCCTGGCATACCTATGGCGTTAGCATACTCTACTATTTCATTAAACCATGAGTTAGATTTATCAGCAATGTTTTCTACTACTATTGCTTTTACTGGTACTCCTCTAAAAGGTCTAAAAGTTGTTTCTTCAAATACTTCTGTTAGATCAATTAATTCTAATGGGTTTCTAAGATCTGGTTTATCAGTTCCATACTTTTCCATTGATTCTTTATAAGTTATTCTTTTAAATGGAAGAGAACTTATTTTTTTATCTTTAGTAAACTCTTTAAAAGTATTATAGAAAATCTTTTCTCCTGTTTCTAATACTTCTTCTTCTGTTGCAAAGGCCATTTCAAAATCTAATTGATAAAATTCTCCATAGACACGGTCACTTCTAGCATCTTCATCTCTAAAGCATGGTGCGATTTGGAAATATTTATCAAATCCTGAACACATTAATAATTGTTTGAATTGTTGTGGGGCTTGGGGAAGAGCATAGAATTTTCCGTGATGTTTTCTTGATGGTACAATGAAGTCTCTTGCTCCTTCTGGAGATGATGCGGTTAGTATTGGTGTTTGTAATTCTAAGAAGTTATCATCTTTCATTATTTTTCTTAAGTAATCAATTACTTTGCTTCTAAAAATAATATTTTCTTTTACTTTAGGATTACGCATATCTAAATAACGATATTTAATTCTTGTTTCTTCAGTAGTATCAATAGATGTCATAACTTCAAAAGGAAGAATGTTATTAGCTTTACCTAATACTTCTAAGTTTTCAACTAATAGTTCAATTGTTCCTGTTTTTAGACGGTCATTATAATCTTCTTCTAATCTTTTTCTAATTGTTCCTTCTAAAGTAATACTTGATTCTCTAGTTAATCCTTCAAACATTTTATCGTCGTTACTAACTGTTTGAATTACACCTGAATAGTCTCTTATATCAACAAAGATTACTCCTCCATGGTCTCTTATATTTTCGATAAAACCTGCTATTTTAACTTTTTTATCTATATCTTTTTCTGTTAAATCGGTACAGTAGTGTGTACGATATTTATTTGCTTTCATCTTTTCTCCTTTTTAGTTCTTCTTTAATTATCTCTAAAGATAAATTTGGGTTAGCTTGTCTATTAGATACTTTCATTACTTGACCTATAAAGAAGTTAAAGACAAAGTTATTATCTTCTTCGATGTACTGTCTTACTTGTTCTTTATTATCATCCATTACTTTAGTGATAAGTTCTAATAAACTATCTTGATCATTTATTTGTTTTAGATTTTGTTTTTTTATTAATTCATTAGGATCTGTTTTTTTGTCCAGTGCTTCATATAATATTTTTTTAGCATGGTCTAGTGATATTTCTTTATTATAAACTTTATCTATTACTCCGCTTAACATAGATGGTGTGATAAAAAGGTCTTTTATTTCTATTTCTAACTTTTTAATAGTTGATAAAATAGCTGATGTTACAAAGTTAACTGTTAGGGATATATCACTTTTATAAGATAGGACTTCTTCAAAGTAATCGCTTATATCTTTCTTATTAGATAAGACTTCAGCATCATACTCTGATAGATTATAATCTTTTATATAAATTTCATATCTTTCTAATTTTAACTTTGGTAATTCTTTTCTTAAATCAGAGTAATACTCTTCTGTTAGTTTAACAGGAGGAATGTTTGGTTCGATAAAATATTTATAATCAACAGCATCTACTTTTTCACGCATAGTGTAAGTCTTTCCGTCTTCTGCTATTCTTCTTGTTTCTTGAATTACTTTTTCACCTTTTTCAAGTAGTTCAATTTGTCTTTTTGTTTCATATTCTATTGCATCTTTAACACTAGTAAAAGCATTGATGTTTTTCATTTCTACTTTAGTTCCTAATTTATCATCAGTCTCTTTCATAACAGAAATATTAACGTCACATCGCATTTGACCTTTGTTACTTCTTGCTTCTGATACTCCTAAGAAAATAAAAACATCTCTTAGTTCTTCTAAGAATCTAACCGCTACTTCAGCATTAGGAATACATGGTTTTGTTACTATTTCCATTAGTGGAATACCACTTCTATTATAATCAATTAAACTATAATTAGATCTATGTTCTAGGGATGCGGTATCTTCTTCTAAGTGAAGTTGTTCGATTTCAATTCTTACTTTTTCTTTATTTACTAAGATGTCTAAATATCCTTGTTTTCCCATTGGTTTAGTAACTTGAGTTATTTGATATCCTTTAGGTAGATCTGGATAAAAATAGTTTTTACGGTCAAATATAACTTCATCGGGATTAGTACAGTTTAGAGCCATTGCCGTTAAAAGAGCTTTTTTTACTGCTTCTTTATTAGGAACTGGTAAGATACCAGGTAGTCCCATATCTACAGATGCTACATTTATATTTGGTGTTTCAGTGAAAGTATTTGGAGCTTGTGAGAAGTTTTTAGAGTTGGTTTCTAATTCGCAGTGTACTTCTAAACCAATGACTACTTTATACATTTTTATCACCTCTTTTTAAACCTTTTAGTCCAGTTAATTCTTCTATTTTATGAGCCATATTTAACACTATATCATCTTCTAATATTCTTCCTGTTATGTTTACTCCTACTGGTAAATCATTAACAAACGTAAATGGAATAGTAATAGATGGGTAACCACCAAAGTTGGCGATTGCTAGGTGGTTTTCTAACATTAGATAGATGTCTGATAGTTTTTCTGATGAGTCATCAAACTTAGGAGCACATGATCCTGATGCTGGTAAGATTAATCCATCATATTCTTTAAATAATTTATTTATTTCATCTGTTATTAATCTCCTGATGCGACAAGCATTTAAGAATAACCTTTCTTGGTTTTCTTTTTGCAAGATATAACTTCCTAAGATAAAGCGTCTTTTAATAAGTTCTGAGAAACCGTCTGTTCTTGCTTTAAACATAATATCTTCAATCGATGTAGATTCTGGTCTTGGTCCAAACTGAATACCTGTTAAGTTAGCATTATTACTGGTAGCTTCTGCACATGATATTGTCATATATGTCGGATAGATAGCTTCTAATAATCGTTGATCAATACTAACTTCTTCTACTTCAAAGCCAATACTTTTACATTTTTCTAATAGTTCTTTAAAATCCGTTAGTGTTTTATTTACATCTTGATTAGTTGTTTCTAAATTACATATTTCTTTGATAAAACATAGCTTTTTACCTTTGATATCTTTATCTAGAGATTCACTATATACTTTATTGTCATCTTTTAGTGTTGTCATATCTAACTGATCTTGTCCTTTTAATATGTCAGTTATAATTGCAGCATCTTTAACACATCTTGTAAAATAAGCAACATGGTCCATACTTGATGCGAAAGCAAATAATCCATATCTTGATATTCTTCCATAAGTTGGTTTATATCCTACTACTCCACCAAATGATGCTGGTTTACGAACTGAGTCTCCTGTGTCACTTCCAATTGCAAATGGTACAATATCTAGAGCAACTGAAGCACAACTACCAGAAGATGATCCACCAATTAACCTTTCTTTGTCCCACGGGTTTTTAGTAGCACCTGTATGACCAGTAGTACCAGTACCTCCCATCGCAAGTTCATCTAAAACAGTTTTACCTACTAAGACACCACCGGCTTTTTTTAGTTTCTTATAAACAGTTGAATCATAAACTGGAACATAGTCTTTTAAAATATTAGATGATGCAGTAGTTAGAATACCACTAGTAGAAAAATTATCTTTTAGGGCATAAGGAATACCTGTAATTAGTGTTTGTTTTCTACTTTTGCATTTATATTTATCTACTATAGTAACAAAAGAATTAAATTCACTTTGATATTCATGAGCTTTAGTATTAGCTTCACTAAATAATTCTTCACTAGTTATTTCATTACTATCTAATTTTTTTCTTAAATCTTCTATCATTTATTCCACCACCTTTGGTACTTTAACTTGATCATCTACTTGTTGTTTAGCATTATCTAATACTTCTCCAACAGTTAAGTAGTCCCCTATTTCATCTTCTCTTAATTCTTTATCGTAAATAACAAAAGGAAAAGTCATAGGTTCTACTTCACTAATATTATCTATTTTTCCTATTAAGTCCATTTGTTTTAAGATAGTATCAAACTCTTCTTGTAGAGTCTTATATTCTTCATCTTTCATATCAAACATTAACTTATTAGCATATTCTTTTAACTTATCTTTATCCATCATAATTATCTCCTTACTTTTTTCTAACAAAAAAACACTAGTCTCATCCACACAAGGGACGAAAACTAGTGTTCCGCGGTACCACCCAAATTATTATAGTTACCTATAATCTCTTTTCGAGTTCTAATAAACTCAATCTTTTTAACGGTAGATACCGGCTTAGTCTACTTTGTTCTTTAAGCTCTTGAAAGTGTTATTCATTAAGTACTTATTATCAGTTTTCACCAGACACTGACTCTCTACAAACAGTAATTTAATTACTTCTCTTTCTCATCGATTTATGTATAAATAGTATCATAATATTTTTA
>CAYJHI010000031.1:0-13060 GCA_964370085.1 uncultured Muribaculaceae bacterium
ACACGCTAGTTTGTGGCACTAGTATTCGTGAGTTCGATTCTCATATATCGCCCCAAAATAAAAATAAAGTTGATAGATTAATTTCTATCAACTTTTTTTTTACAAAAAAAAGAGGCACATTGTTATTCACAACGCCCCTCATAAAATAATTTAATATTTTTTCCTTGCACAAATACTATATCATAAATATATTATTTATGTCAAACTATTTACATCTTAATATAATGTATTTTAATAATTTTATTAAAATAATTGTATACAGATTTAAGTAGTTCATTATTATTATAGTATTCTTTATTTAATATTATTCTCTTATAAAATAAATTTGCTACTTCATTTTTTACGTTCTCTTTAACACCATCACTCGTAACGATGATATTAAAGTAATAAAGTAGGTAAGTTATTTGCCTAATTCTATTATTTGATAATTTACGTTTCATGGATTCTTTAGTTATACCTAACTCATTTAGGTATTTTTTAACTTTTAAATCAGGTGTATATTTATTATTAACAGCGCCTATGTCATTCAAAATGTTATTGTTATGAGCAACGGCATTTCTAAGTTTGACAATTTCTCGTAAAATAAAAATATCTTTTAATTCTTCTTCCAATTTAAATTCATTACAAAAATACTCATAAAATTTTATTAATTCTCCAAATGTAATAAGCTCTAAAAACTCCCAAATAGGTATATTTTGAATTAACTTCTCTTTTTTTAGATTATATTTAATTACTATCTTTTTAAAAATTTCATTTCCGATTTTATTAAATATGTTATTATGAATTTTTTTCTTATCTTTGTAATCTTTTTTTAAATACTTATTAACTATATTATATCCATCTTCAGATATAATTAATTCAACATCTAATAAAATTTTTATTTTTAAATAATGTTCAACACTTAAAATCATTTTAATGATAATAATTCTTAATCTATAATCTATAACACTTAAATCAATTAAATAGCTAAAATCTAGATTTGCATATTTTTTCGTATCTCCTTCGATATAGCTTTGAAAATTATTTTTATATGAAACTACGTTATAATAATTATTTTTATATTTTAAATATTCTTCTGCATTTTCTTTGTTTATATAATTGAATTTAATATTTTTTCGATCTAAATATTCAACCATTTCTTCTATTTTTAACATTGTTTTCATTAAAACACCTCTCGTACATTTGTTTTATTTATATTATCATTAGAAGAGAGAATAATCAATAAAAATAATAGATTTTAGTAAATTTTTGTTGTGCTAAAAATACATAATGTATTGCCTCTAAGGATTGCTATTTATTTTAGTTTGATATATAATTTGTGTAATAAAATGAATTAGATTTGAGGGAACATTATGAAAATATATAATAAATCAAATTATGTAGAATTATATGACATAGTTGTAGTTAAACATCTTAATAACAACAATAAAATATATAAATTTGAAATAGTAAATCAATATGTAGAAAAGCATCGAGTGTTTGTTGGTTTTGGTAGATTTGGTTCTGTTCATAAGGAAATAATCGATAAAGTTGAAAAGGATTCTAAAAATATTTCATATGAAGTTGATTCGAGGATTGCCAGTGAAGCTGGTATAGGAAAGGCACTTATTAATAAGAAAATAGGAGATATTACTAAAACTAATACTGATATTTATGAGATAGTTGATATTATTAAATATCAAAGGTAAACTTAATTTTCTAAAGTCAGTATAATGTGTTGTAAAAAAAGAGGAAGATTGTTCTTCGCAATGCTCCTCATAAAATATAAAATATAAAATAATATTTTTTTTCACATTAATCTAGGAATGTGAAGATAGATCCTTTTAATATATTATTACTACTATTTTTAATAAGATTGGTTATATAGTTGAATAATGATTTATAACATTCCATAATTGCTTTTCCTTCTGTAAAATAAACGATGTATTTACCTTCGAAACCGAGATGTTTGTTTTCTAAATCCAGGTAATCATAAGTTTTACCAATCTGTAATTCGTAGATATTTTTATCAATATATTCTATAAGTTCGTTTGAATCTTTAATTATTAATAATTTTTTAACTAGTTCATCTATATTTTTAATATTTTTTGGGAAAATCATTTTTTCTTGTTCGAATAAAAATTCACTTAGAATTTTTGAATTAAAATGATCTTTATTTAATATAAACGTATAGAAGTTTTCTTGTTCTTCCATATCGTAAATATTCTTGTCAAAATATTTGCTGAAAATTTTAGTAGTATCCTCTTTAGAATATTTTTTTTCTATTTTAATAGAAGTGCATATGCAAAATTTTATATACCCCATAATAATCTCCTTTCAATTATAGTTATATTATTTATTATAATACTAAGTTTACTTATTGTAAAATATTTTATCTATATTCTTGTTCTTTATCAATTGTATTGTCAAAGTCATATTGGATATCTTTATCTCTTAAATAATTAGTATATATCCATTCAGGTGCTATATCGAAAATGTGGATTAGATCTTGGACTAATTCTTTTTTAGTCATCTTGTTGATTCTATTAATTGTGTAATTATATAATTTATCTTGATATTCTTTATATCCTTCTTCATTTTCTTCGCATTCCTTCATAAACGAGTTTAACTCATTTGGAAACACAGTAAAATATAGTGCGACTTGATGTTTACATATTACTTTTTTCCGTTGGCAAATGGACAACTACAATTGCTTTTACTGGTTTTTTCTTTATTTATAAATACATTATAAATTTTATTGTTCCTTCCTATATATAGAGTTGAATATTCATTGTCATTGATTTTTTTGATATTGACAATTTTTTTGTTTTCACAAATATCTATACCTCTCCATAGTGACTTAGAACTTGCTTTACTTATTACTGTCATATAAAATACCACTCTTTTATTTTTTTCGTTTTATTAAAGTTTTATGTTTTTTACATATATCTTCTAGTTTTTGATCTATTGTTTGTTGCTGTTTGACTCTAACAATTGTACCATCTGATAACATATGTTTGTCATTAATATTTTTTCTAACAAAGATGCTGTGTTGACCTGAGCCAATCATTACTAATTTTGTGTTTGTTTTATCTTTCATATTTATATCCTTTCGAGTACTTAATCGTATTATATCATATTTACTTATTAATAGTTATTTTATATAATTAGTATAGTAGGTGATATAGTGATAGATAAATTTGAAGCATTTGTTAGTACTTATGATATGTCTGTGGATAAGATTAAACTTAAATATCTTCATTCTATAGAGGTTATGAAGTTAAGTGAAAAGTATTCTAAGTTATTAGGATTTTCTTCTTATGATATAGAACTTGCTAAGGTAATAGGGTTATTACATGACTATGGTCGTTTTGAACAATGGAAAAGGTATAAAACATTTGTAGATGCAAAATCGATTGATCATGCTGATTATAGTGTGGATATGTTATTTAGATTAGGTAATATTAAAGACTATTGGTCTAATGAAGAGGATTATCCTTTAATAGAGTTTGCGATACGTAATCATAATAAATTTGTTGTAGAAGAGAGTTCTAATGAACGTTATTTGTTATTTGCAAAATTTATCAGAGATATGGATAAGATTGATATAATGAGACTTTGTTCTAATAATATTATTTCTAGTGATGGTACTGATGACTTAGAAGTTAGTGATAGAGTACTTAAAGAGTTTTTCAATCATAAAACAATTAAATATAGTCCATCTGATAATAAATTAGATGCTGTTGTTATTAGATTTGCGCTTATTTTTGATATTAATAATATGGGTTGTTTAGAAGAGTTAAAAGATATATATACTAATTATTACTTATCACTTAATAATACTAAGCTTAAATATATATACGATGAAGTTATTAAATACATTGAAAGTAAAGGTTATTAGGCCTTTTTTTATTTGACTTTTTTCTTAATATTTGATATAATAGGCGCGTATTTGAGGTGGATTATATGAAGAAAAATTATAGAAGTTCTAATGTTCCTAGTTTTTTTAGAAAGATACATAATGTAGATATTAAGAATTTAGATGAAATACATTCTATTTTAGTGGAATCTGGTTATAAATTAGTATATTTAAAGGAAATGTTAAGAACTTGTGGACTTAAGCCTATACATTTTAATGAGATGAGTAATGAAGAGTTTAATACTTTTATTAGTGATGTTAAAACTAAGATAGAAGAGGTTAATAGTAAACCTATTTACAATTCTAAATTATCTTCAGTTGCACTGAGAAAACTTCATACTTTTCGTTCTAATGTGCAAAAGGTTAATGAATTTTTAAGTAAAGACTTTTCTGATCATGATGCTTTTTTAAAAGAAAAGCATAAGCTTAACTTTCTTTTGCATGGTTCTTCTTTTGAACTTGACTCTTCTTTTTTAGTTATGTATGAAGATAGATGTATAAAAATAGAAAATGATTTTATTCAAAGAGCTATTTCCGTTTGTAAGAAAATAGATGCTGATTTTACGAATATAGATGAAATAGATATTGAAAGAATGTGTAAAGAAGCTAACTTGAAACCTACTAAGATAATGGATTATTTTAATAAAAATAAAATTGATGATAATTTGGGATATATTAAAAGTAAATTAAGGTTTTTTCAAAAAGGGTTTATAGTAACAACTGATATGTTGCCTAGAATGACGATGGATACTTTTCCAAAATTAGGTATAATATCTAGTGAAGAAATTTTAAAAGCTAATAATATATTAGAAAAAGAAGGTGTTTCTAATTATCCTTGTTGTTATAGAGCAGCGATTAAAAGAATTAGAAAAGAAAAGATTATGACTAAGTTAAAGAATAAGGGGTAATATATGGCGTATATTAAAAAATTAAAATTTGAGAATGCAAGAATATTAAGAGAAGTGTTTTCTATTGATAATAAGGAAGATTTAATTAAATATTTTAAGTCTAGTAAATATGGTTATGCTAAAGTTAGTCGTATGTTAGATAATAGAGTTGTACATTATAATTATTTTTCTAATATGACAGAAGAAGAATATATGGAATTTGCTAATAATATTAAAGAGAAATTAAGTTTTATTGCGACTCTTCCATATTTTAATCCAGTTAAGTCAAATTCTGCTCGTATAAAATTAGAAAATTATCGTGAAAAAGTGTTGAGACTTTCTTATTTTTTAGGAACTGATTATAGTGATTATGATGAATTTGAGAAAGAAAAGCGTTTTTTTGATACAAAAAATTCATCTAATCTATTTAATATAGATAAGACGTTATATGAGTTATATGTTCAAAAAAGAGATAACGTTATGAAAATGTTTTATGATAGATCAGTTAGTATTGCTAGACAGATAGGTAGAGGTATTACTGTTAGAGATGGTAAACTAGTTAAAATAGATTCAATAGATGTTTTAAAGTTATGTAGAAATAGTGGTATGTCTATTGGTAAAGTTTATTATGAATTCAGTAAAGTTTCTTATGAAGATTTACCTAAAAATTATTTGGTCAGTGCAAAAGGAATGTTAAGAAAGTTTTTTGATGATGGCAGAGAAAGTGGTAGCACTATTAATTATGATTTTCTTACTAATAAAATAAACTCTAAATATTATTCAACAAGAGATAAAGTTAGTGTTTTAGAAGTGGAAGACGCTAATAAATTTTTAATTGAGAATGAGGTTGATAGATATCTTATTTGCTATAAAGATGCTATTGATAGAAGTAGAGCTATAGAAGATAAAAATAAGATTATGAGAAAGTAGGATATTATGAGTGATTTTTCTAAAATGCCAAATGTTTTGGTTGATATATATTTGATTAATAGAAAAACTGAATTAATTGAGTATTTAAGATATAATGATTTTAATTATGTGCAAATACGATCTTATTTAGTTAATGGGAAGGTTCATAGAAATCACTTTTCTAATTTATCAGATGAACAATTTGAAGTGTTTAGAGAAGATATTAGATCTAAATTGTCTTTTATTAATACTCTGCCTTTTTTTAATGTAAAGTGTTCTGATAGAGCACTTGTAGAGTTAGATAAATATATGAAAAATATTAAGTTATTAAATGGTTTTTTAAATAGTGATAGTATTACTTATGATGAATATTTAAAGATTGAAACTAATTTTAGAAGTGGTTTTGGGAAAAAAATACAAGATTTTGATCCTAAAATGTATAATCTGTATTTGGAAAAAGTTGCTTTTTTTAAGAATAAGTTTCATACTGATTCATTAGAAATTGCCACTAAGATAGGACGTGGAATTGTTATTAGAAATGGTAAAGCAGCTAAGATTGATTCGATTGATGTACTTAATTTTTGCAGTGAAAAGGGAATGTCTGTTGGAAAAGTATATAGAGAATTGATGGGGGTTTCTCATGATTCTATTAATAGGAATTATTTAATAACTGCGATGAGAACTTTTAGAGATATATTGAGTGTTTCTGTTATAAATGATGTTTTTAATGATTATGAAGAAATTGCAAGACGTTTGCTTTTTGTTAAATATAATAAGCTTGAGAATTTTTCTACTTTTGAAATAGAAAAAGCTGATAAGTATTTAAGTGACAATGGAATTGAAAGACGTTTAACTTATATTAGAGATACTATTATTAGAAACAGAGAAGATAAGGAAAAGGTTGTTATTAAGAAGTAGAGGTGTTTTATGTATAATGATATTTGTAAGAAACTCATGAGTGAATTGAAAGCAATAGTAGATGTAGATAAGTTTATTATTTTTAAATTTGATCAAGAGTTAACTATAAAAAAAGATTATTTAAAGTTAATTGATAAAGAGAAGAATAATTCGATTACAAATGAAGAGTTAAAACTTTTAAATAGTTATAATGCTTATTTAGTTACAACTATGCATAAAGATAGTATTGAAACTGATTTAGAGCATATGATTTTTAATCGTGCTAGGGATAAGAAAATAGAACTTAATTGGCTAGATAAGGGTTGTGTATCTAGCAAAATGTTTTTTTCATGTTTAGTGGAATTATGTCATGAATTACGATGGAGTGATTATTCTTTAACGAGTATGGCTAGTAAATATTTATTGACTTCTTCTTTAGATAATGCGATGTCTAAAATAGATGATTATCATTTAGTTAATGGTGGATATAATGAATTGGTATTAGCTAGGAATAAACTTAAGAAAATTAAATTAATTTCTAATGAACGTCTTGAATTAATGAAAAAAATTTACAATGGAGATGTTTCTAGAATTACTAATATGAATAGAAATGATATTGATATACTTTTAGAACAATTAGAGGTTCTAAGATATACTAGTTCTGTTAACTATGTTTCTGATAAAAAAGAAGTTAGTGATGTTGATAAAGATAATATTATTAATAGTATTGCTAATAATGTTAAAAATAGTTCTTTAAATAAAATTATGGAAATGAAAGAAAAAGAAGCATTAAAGTTAGAAATGAGAAGAAAAATCAATTTTCAAGAAACATTAAAGGCGTGTTATGGATTAATTTTTAATTACAATGATATGAAAGATATGAGAAAACAATTCAGAAACTTATCTATTTTAATTGGAAGGCTTAATAATATTAACCATTCTTTTGGTGATGAATTTACTGAACAAGTTGAAGAAGTTATTAAATATAACAAAGAAATTAAAAAAGAATATATTAAGTATACTTGTGATGTCTTTTCTACTATTAATAAAGCATATAAAAAAGGGATTGTTGTTGGTGATAAAGTTAGAAGCTTTGATGTGATTGACTTAATGGAAATGTTGCCTAAGGGATGTAGTTTGATTAATGCTCAATATTTTTTAGATAATCATTTTGTTGCTAATGAAGTGTGTGGTTTTTTAAATTTTGTTAAAAGAATTAATAAATCAAGAAGAGATTTTCCTGAATTATTAGTATGTGAGTTAGGTAGTTATGCTGATACTAAATTTAAAATGAGTGATAATCCTCGTGTTAGGGATTATATTTCTAGTATGGGAAAAACAGTGCATAGTGATATTTTTATAGCAGTAATTGCACGTGCTAAGAATGGGTATTTGCCTTTTGAAGTTAATTTGGTTAATAAAAGGCAGCTTACTTTAGGAAAAACTTATAATAAAAAGAATAGTAAATATGTTATAATAAAATAGGTGATAAGATGAGAAAGACAGTTGTTGTTACTGGTTCTAGTAGAGGACTAGGGAAATCTATTATAGGTGAATTTGCTAAGAATGATTATAATGTTGTTATATGTTATTGTAGTGATAAAGATAATGCTTTAAGAGTAGAAAAAGAAATAAAGAAGTTATATTCTGTAGATACATTAGTTATTAAAGTAGATATTTCTAATGAGGAGGATGTTGATTACTTAGTTAGTTCTACTATTAATAAATTTGGATCAATAGATGTGTTAGTTAATAATGCTGGTGTAGCAATTGATACTTGTTTTGAAGATAAAACTAAGGTTAATTTTATGAGAACTTTAGAGGTTAATTTAGTGGGTACTTTTTTAATGAGTAAAAGAGTTGGTTTAGAAATGCTTAAGAATAAAAGTGGATCAATTATTAATATTGCTTCTACTAATGGTATTGATACAGAGTATGTTGAAAGTATTGATTATGATGCTTCTAAAGCAGGGGTTATTTCTTTAACTAAGAACTTGGCTAATTATTTTAGTCCTTATATAAGGGTTAATTGTATAGCACCTGGGTGGTTTAATTCTGATATGAATAAAGAACTTAGTGCTGAGTTTATAAAAGAAGAAGAATCTAAAATATTACTTAATAGATTTGGGGATGTAGAAGAGATTAGTAAAGTTGTTTATTTTATTAGTAATAGTTCTTATATAAACAGTGAAGTTATTAGAGTAGATGGAGGTATTAAATAATGTTTTTTAATGAAGAGAAAGTAATTAATAAACAATTACTTGAAGTTGATAGAATAGAATCTATTAATAGTAAGAAAGTATTGAATGCTTTTCATGAGTGTAGGGTTACAGATTCTTTATTTAATACTACTACTGGTTATGGTTATAATGATTTAGGTAGAGATGTTATTGAAGAGGTTTATGCGAAAGTATTTAAAGCAGAAGATGCTTTAGTAAGAAATCAATTTATTTCTGGTACTCATGCTTTAACGGTTACTTTATTTGGGTTGTTAAGACCTAATGATACATTACTTAGTATTACGGGGAAACCTTATGATACTATGGATAAAGTTATTGGAATAGAAGAGAATGCTAGTAGTTTAAAAGCTTTTGGTATTAACTATGAACAAATTGATTTAATAGATAATGAATTTGATTATGATGGTATTAAGAAGTATTTAGAAACTAAGTCTTGTAAGGTAATTGAGATTCAAAGATCTAAGGGATATTCTACTAGAGGGAGTTTAGTTCTTTCTAAAGTGGAAGAGGTTATTAAGTTTATTCGTTCTATTAACAAAGAAGTTATTATTATGATTGATAACTGTTATTGTGAGTTTGTTAGTGATAGAGAACCTATTGAGGTTGGAGCAGATATTTGTGTTGGTTCGCTTATTAAGAACTTAGGTGGCGGAATTGCAACTAATGGTGCTTATGTTGTTGGTAGACGTGATTTAATTGAGTTAGTTTCTGAGAGATTAACTGTTCCTTCACAGGGGAAAGAAGTAGGACCTAGTTTAGGTGCTAATAAGATGTTTTTACAAGGTTTATATATGGCTCCTAGTGTGGTTGCTAGTAGTTTGAAGACTGCAATACTTACTAGTAAGGTTTTAGAAGACTTAGGGTACATAGTTGAACCTAAATATAATGAAGAGCGTGCTGATATAGTACAGAATATTATATTTAAAGATAGAGAAAAACTTATTAAGTATTGTCAAGGAATTCAAATGGCTTCTGCAATAGATGCTCATTTTTTACCCGAGGCTTCTGATATGCCTGGATATAGTGATCAAATTATTATGGCATCTGGTTCTTTTGTGCAAGGTTCATCTATTGAGATAAGTTGTGATGGTCCTTTAAGAGATCCATATATTGCTTATCAACAAGGTTCAATTACATATAGTTATGGTAAAATAGCTTTAGAGAAGGCAATTAATAATATAAAATAAAAAAGGCATCGTTTGATGTCTTTTATTCTTGGTCTGCAGGTAGAACTGCTACTAAGGCATTTATAGCAGCTTTAACACTTTCTTTGGGAATAACGCCAACGAAACCTTCTAAGTTATCTTCAGTTAAACCAAATGATCTAATCCAACCTGATATTGTTACGATACGATCTTTTGTTTCTTCATTTTCTACAAAGTCAACTTTAATATATTTAGAAGCTGACATTAGACCCATTCCTTTTTTAAAAACTTGTTCTCCTTTATAATCAAAGGGATGAAAGTCATGAGTTTTTAAGATGTTGGTTGCTACTAACATAACGTTATCTTTATCTCTTGTTACTTTTACTTGTGTTATTGTTCTTGACATATTTTACTCCTATCTTTTATCTATTAAATTATAGTGTTTATTATAATGCTTGTCAATAGAGGAAAAGTTGATTTTATTGAGAAAATATGATATAATATGCGAAGTTTAAAGGGGGAAATATGATAGAAAATAATATTGATGCGGAATTTGATTTAGAAAATCATCTCTCTAAAAAATATGATAAAAAAACTTTTAAACCTAGATGGATTAATAATATTAAAATTTTATTGTATGGTGCTTTAGGTTTATTAGGTGTTAGTAAAACTTTTAATTTTCCTAGTGTTATGGATACTGTTAATCCGTATATTTATTGGGGATTAACAATTTTAGCTGTTGCGCCTATAATAAAGAAGGTTTTTGAACCAATGAAAGAAGAAAATCTTGATTTTAAAAGAGAGGTGTATGAAGTTAAACAAGAAGATAAAGATGATGAAGTTAGTAAGAATAAAACTAATAATGTAGTTTTGTTACCTCAGGTTTTAACTTCAGTTAAGGATGAAGTTTCTTTGAATAAAAGTAATATTATTAAAATGGAACATTATTATGAAGATGATGTAGAAACTAAAGACGATGTAGTATATAACACATATGAAGATATGAAGGAGTGTATTACTGAATTAAAGAGATGTTATAAAACTCCAAGAGAAAATTATAGTGATGAAGAATTATATACTTTTGTTGGCAATGCATATGTTGCTTTTGAAGAGATTGATAAAGTCGACATTTTTCCTGATATAATGTTTGAGCTTGTTAAAGAAACTTTTGCAGAAGCTTTAATAGAAAAACAAGAGGATGTTTGTATTGAAGATTATGTAAATCAATTTGATTCTTTTGTAGAAAATAATAAGTTTTATATCGAAGAAATTTGTATTTGTAAAGAAGATGTTCAATATATTAAAGAATATTGTAGTAGTAAGAAGTAGTAGTGAAATTGACTATTTCTTTTTCTTTTAGTATAATATTAGTGCTTATTTAATATATAAGTACAAAGGAGATATAATGTTTAATAAAACGATGGTATTAGCAGTTTTAGGTATTATGCTGATTAGTTCAGGTATTACGGGATTGGTAGTATTAGATAAAGAAGAAGTTTTGGAAGACGTAGTAGTCGCAGTTAATAAGGAACAACTTCTAGAAGAGAATAAGTTATATGAGGGAACTGTTTTAGGAGATTTAGACTTTGAAGAAGTTGTTGAATCTAATGAGGCAGTAGAAGAAGATGTTGAAACTAATGATGGTTTTGACGAAATTATAGAAGAAGAAGTGGAAGAAGTTATAACTGATCCAATAGTATGGAATAATATGACTCGTAATCAAATAGTTGATCAAATTAATTTATCACTTAATTCTACTATTAGTGGAAAAGCAGATGTTATAGTTGATCAATCGTTGTCTTTAGGAGTAGATCCGTATTTATCAACGGCAATTATATTACATGAAACAGGATGTAAATGGGAATGTAGTTATTTAGTTACTTCTTGTAATAATGTAGGTGGTCAAAAGGGAAGTCCTTCTTGTAATGGAGGAAGTTATAAATATTATGCTACTTTAGATGAGGGGATTAGAGGAGTTATTTCTAATTTGTATAATAATTATTATGCATATGGTTTAACTTTACCTGATACTATTGGTCCTAAGTATGCAGCAGATCCAACTTGGTCTGAGAAAATATGGAATTATATGGGAGATATTCAAAGCAAGTAGAAATACTTGTTTTTTTGTCGTGTTTATTTATTAATGTCTTTTCATATACTTTGTTAGGAGGATAATATGAAAGGACTATCGAATGAAGAAGTAGTTAAAAGTAGAGAAAAATATGGCTCTAATACTTTAGTTAAAATAAAAAAAGAAACAATATTACAAAAATTTATTATTTCTCTTAGTGATCCAATTATTAAAATATTATTAATAGCACTGGCTATTAAAACGGTTGTATTATTTTCTAGTTTTGATTGGTTTGAAACAATAGGTATATTAATTGCAATCTTTTTAGCTTCTTTTATTTCCACTATATCAGAAGTTGGTAGTGAAAAGGCTTTTGATAAACTACAAGAGGAAATTTCTAAGATAAAATGTAAGGTTTTAAGAGACAATAACGTTACTTCTATTAACATCGAGGATGTTGTTAAGGATGATATTGTCTTACTTGAATCAGGGGATAAAGTATGTGCAGATGGTTATATTATTAAGGGTTCTATTTCAGTTGATGAATCTAGTTTGAATGGGGAGAGTAGGGAAAAATATAAAGAAGTTATTAGAACTCTTACTCCAGATGAGAAGAATTACTTATATAGAGGTAGTATAGTAGTAAGTGGTACTTGTTATATGAAGGTTGATAAAGTTGGTAAAAATACCTTTTATGGAAAATTAGCTAAAGAGTTACAAGATAAGCAACCTGATAGTCCTTTGAAATTAAGACTTAGACATCTTGCTAAAATAATTAGTAGAATAGGTTATATATGTGCAGTGTTAATTGCCTTTTCTTATTTATTTAATAAGATAGTAATAGATAATAATTTTAGTTTGGATAAAATAATAGAGACAATTACTAATTTTGAAGTTATGTTTACTCATATTCTCTATGCTTTAACTCTTAGTGTAACTATTATAGTGGTGGCTATTCCAGAAGGACTACCTATGATGATAACATTAGTATTATCTTCTAATATGAAAAGGAT
>CAYJHI010000032.1:0-1905 GCA_964370085.1 uncultured Muribaculaceae bacterium
TTAAATTCAGAAGCTTGTCTCCAAACTGTTTCAGTTTGAGGTTCAACTCCCGCTTGTGCATCTAATAATGCAACCGCACCATCTAATACACGAAGTGAACGTGAAACTTCAATAGTGAAGTCTACGTGACCAGGAGTATCAATAATATTTAAACGATGATTCTTCCAATGAGCTGTAGTCGCAGCAGAAGTGATAGTAATACCACGTTCTTGTTCTTGTGCCATCCAGTCCATTTGAGATTCACCATCATGTGTTTCACCGATTTTATGAATTTTACCAGTATGGTATAAAATTCTTTCAGTAGTTGTTGTTTTTCCGGCATCAATATGAGCCATGATACCAAAATTACGAGTTTTTTCTAAAGCAGTATCTCTTGCCATAATTTCTCCTTCTTACCAACGGTAATGTGCAAACGCTTTATTAGCTTCTGCCATTCTGTGGGTATCTTCACGTTTCTTAACTGATGCACCTGTTCCGTTTGAAGCATCAACGATTTCATTAGCTAAGTTATCAGCCATACCTTTTCCACCACGTTTTCTAGAAAACATTGTTAACCAACGTAATCCTAAAGCTAAGCTTCTAGCAGGTGTAACTTCAATTGGCACTTGATAGTTACTTCCACCTACACGGCGAGACTTAACTTCAAGTAACGGTTTAATATTTTCTAAAGCTTCAGTAAATACTTCTAAAGCATCTTTACCAGTTCTTTCTTTAACTGTTTCTAAAGCTTGATATACGATAGTTTGAGCTTTACCTTTTTTACCATCTAACATAATCGTATTTACTAATTTAGTAATTACTTTTGATTTATATATTGGATCAGGTAAAACATCTCTTTTAACTGCACGTCTTTTACGCATTATAATTTCCTCCCTTCAAAGATTTATTAATTCTTATTATTTCTTTTTAGCTCTTTTAGCACCGTATTTACTACGTCCTTGTTGTCTATCCTTAACACCAGCAGTATCTAATGTACCACGAATAACATGGTAACGTACCCCGATCAAGTCTTTAACACGTCCACCACGAATTAAAACAACGCTGTGTTCTTGTAAGTTGTGTCCGATTCCAGGAATGTATGTATCAACTTCTTTACCATTACTTAAACGTACACGAGCATATTTACGTAACGCTGAGTTTGGTTTTTTCGGTGTCTTTGTACCAACACGGATACATACCCCACGTTTTTGCGGAGCATTCACACTAGTTTGTTTTTTCTTAAGAGTATTTAAACCCATTCCTAAAACTGGTGATTTACTTTTTCTTACTTTGTTCTTTCTACCTTTACGAACTAATTGTTGCATTGTAGGCATATAGTCAGTCTCCTTTCCTTTACACATATCCAGGTGTATCATTTCACTCTATAAATAAAATTTTGCCCAAAGCAAAACCCATTTAATTAGCACATATAATATAACATTAATAGTTATATATGTCAATATTTAATTGTTGTTTAATTGTTTTTTTAACGAATTACCACTACTTTTAACCTCTTTTTGATATAGTTCAGAATATAATTTAGAGCAACCAGACAAACGATCAACTAAAAATTTAACTCTTTTAACATCATCAATACCAGGTATACTACCTTCTTTATAATCTTTAGTAAGTTTAATAACCTGAGTACCCCAACTCTTCGTTTCATAATTATAAACCGGAAATCCATAACTAAAAACAAAATCACTACCTTCTCTTCTTAAAATAAACCCATCATGAACAGAAATATAACTATTGTTATTATCAACTAATCCACCAACATATTTAACTAAAGATGCATTGTTAATTAAAGTATTCCCTTTCCCTGTTAGAAATGCTAAATAATTTTTAACTATTCTAGAATCATATACTCTAGTATCGTTATAAGTAGAACAAGAAACATATTTCTTTTTTCTACCAACAATAATA
>CAYJHI010000032.1:2005-12622 GCA_964370085.1 uncultured Muribaculaceae bacterium
AGTATCGTTATAAGTAGAACAAGAAACATATTTCTTTTTTCTACCAACAATAATACTAGCAGCTCTAATACTTAAATTTTTCATGATTATCTCACTTCCTTAGAGACATATTATACTATAAACATCATATTTATACAAGAAAAAAGTTAGATGACATCATCGTCAAAACTAACTTCTACTCTTTTAGGTTCTAAATTTTTAAAATACTCTAATATATCATACCAAGAATAAACTCTATGCACCCTAACCCCATTAATATGATGATTATGCAATGCATCAAAACACAACACTGGTATATAACTACTTATTTCCATAATATTAACATCTTTATCTTCTATCATTATATCTATTTTATTATCAAAACAAGCATCTACTTTAGATCTACTGCCTGTTATTATTTCATCGTAAACAATATCATGTTTATCAAGCCAATTCTTAGTATATTCTTCTATTTTACCTTCATGCTCACCAACTAAAAAATCATTACCTCTGGCAGTTAAAATAACAATAGTATGTCCCAGTTTTTTCAACTCTTTTATTACATCACTAGCAAAGTATCGAACAGGTATATTGTGTACCAAATCAACCATATGCTTATTAAAAAAATGATCTCTTTCTTCTTTAGATAAATGAAAGATGTCCTTGACGAAATAAGCATCTAACGACATTGGTCTTACAATATTATTTTCTACACAATACTTCTTACCATGAGAAATGTGCCAATCACCAATATCATTTAAAACACCATCTACATCTATTCCTATTCTCATCATACACCTTCTTACTCTACTATATATTTTATCTAACAAAAGAAAAAAAGTAAAGATTTACTTTACTTCCGACAATTCGTATACATCTAACTCTGACACTGAACCTTGTCTATATCCTACATTGATACGATCACCAACTTTAAGGAAAGGCAACAAAAATTCATTAAGTTTTATATCCGCAACATATTTTTTACCATTAGTACCAACTATATAATAATTAGTATTTCCATCAATAATTGCAAAACTAATAGAACTAACTTGAATATCTTCATAAATTATTTCACTTGTATCAAAACTAATATTAGTATCAAGATAATTCTCAGCTGCTTTAACTATACCTTCATTAACATCAGTTACCACAACTTTTTGATAATCTTCTACATCTACAAATGCATACATTTTAACTAAATTAGCATTATCTTTTAAACTCATTAAGTATGTAGGTCTTCCATTTAAATTGATAAGAATCGGGAATGTAGAAGTATACTTAAGATTTTGCACTTGTCCTTCAGCACTAGCCATTGCAGAATATTCTTCTGCTCCAGGAGCAGCATAAAAATTAGTCTCTTTGGTACGAAGATTAGTAAGTATAAAACCTAAATTAGATTCATCTTGTGCCACTGAAGTAATTCCTGTATATAAATACACATCATTATTCATAACTAAATAATTATATCCACTAGTCGAAGTAACTACTTCACTTTGACCAAAAATAGAATTAAAGAAACCATTCTCATATTTACCCCAGTCATCTATTTGACTAAGAACTAAATCAGAAGGATATGCATGATCAACCCACTCAGGAACTTCATCAATTTCATATTTCTTCATATCTCCAGTAATCGGATCTAATATGATAACACCTGTAACTTCTTCTCTAATACCAATACCTGTATATCCTAAAGTTGGTACAATCCAATAAGGATTACCTTCATTATCAAGTTCAAAATAAGTATCTCTAAACACCTCAGTCGGATAATTAAATCTAATATGACGATTCAAATCTTCACCAAAATAAGCAGAATCCATGTACTTCATACCATCTTCTAATTTAACTAATTCAGACTTACCAGTGATTGAATCAACTGTAATATAACCTGCTACTCCATCTTCACGATTAGTAAAATATCGAATTATACCATCATACTCTAAAGGAGTAACTCTAAGTATTTCCTCATTTAAATTAATTTGTGTATATTGAGTTGATACATAAAATTGAGAAACAAGTTCAGGCAATTGACCCATAACTCTATCTCCTAATATTTCACTAGAAGCCTTATCTAAAAGTGGTAACGAGTTGAAATCAACAGATTCCACTCCTTCTTCAAAACCAACCTCTTCATCAACTGCAATTCTTTTATAATACTCATTAGAAAAGAATAAAGGTGAAAGGACTAAATTAACCAAAATAGGTATAATAAATAACCCTGCAATAACTAATAAATATTTAGAAAAACCACCAGTCTTAGGTAATTTACCAGTTTTATTGACTTTAATTAATTCTTTTCTTAAATTAGACATTCCAGAAAAAGAGTTAATTACAACATAGATTATTACTAAAAATGTAATAAAAGACCAAAATTCAGAACTAGTAACATTAATAGGTGGTAACCAAAAGTAAAAAACTACTAAACCAATAATCAATGTTATTAATATTTTAATAATATTTTTTTTCATATATCCTCCTATTAACATTATAACACACAAACAAAAAAAAGAATAAGCAAATGCTTATTCCATAAATTCATCTTCTAAAGTTTCTAATGGTTCTTCATCAGTAAATTCACTTTCAAGATCAAATTCAACATTACGATAATTTTTAATACCAGTACCTGCTGGAATTAATTTACCTATAATAACATTTTCTTTAAGTCCATCTAACGGATCAACCTTACCTTTAATTGCAGCATCTGTTAAGATTCTTGTCGTTTCTTGGAACGATGCTGCTGATAAGAATGAATCAGTTTCAAGTGAAGCCTTAGTAATACCAAGTAATACTGGTTTACCTAAAGCTGGTTTTTTACCAAGTAAGATAACATCTTTATTACCCTTAGTAAAGTCATGCATATTAACAAGTGACCCAGGCATAAATAATGTGTCTCCACCTTCAACAATACGAATTTTATTAATCATACGTCTAGCAATAATTTCAACGTGCTTATCTGAAATATCAACACCTTGAGAACGATAAACGTTTTGAACTTCTTTTAAGATATATTCTTGTGTTGTAATTGGATCAGTAACAGCAAGTAATTCTTTCGGACTAATAGCCCCTTCTGTTAACATATCACCAGGTACTACTTCATCGCCTTTTTCAACACGAAGCTTAGCTCCATAGTTAGAAACATGTTCGATTGTTTCTAATTTATTAGCAACACTAATCTTAAATTTACCATGATCTTCATCAATCTTAGTAACTTTACCACTGATTTCAGCAACAGTAGCTTTACCTTTAGGATTACGAGCTTCAAATAACTCTTGAATACGAGGTAACCCTTGAGTGATATCTTCACCACCAGCAACTCCTCCAGTATGGAAAGTACGCATAGTAAGCTGTGTTCCTGGTTCCCCAATTGATTGAGCAGCCATAACACCTACCGCTTCACCGATTTCAACAATATTACCAGTTGCTAAGTTACGACCATAACATTTTTGACATACACCATTTACTGTATTACAAGTAAGCGTTGTTCTGATTTCAACTTCTTTAATTCCTGCATCAATAATCTTTTCAGCAATTGATTCAGTAATTAATTCAAGTCTTTCTATAATAGTCTTCTTAGTTTCAGGATGAACAATCTTCTTATTAGCAAATCTACCAACAATACGATCATATAAACTTTCAATAACTGAAGCAGACTTATCATTCATAAATGCTTTTACAACTACACCATGATCTGTACCACAATCTTCTTCTCTTACGATCATATCTTGTGAAACATCAACTAAACGTCTAGTTAAATAACCAGAGTCAGCTGTCTTAAGGGCAGTATCAGCACTACCTTTACGAGCACTATGCGTTGACAAGAAGAACTCACTAACTGAAAGACCTTCTTTAAAGTTCGATAATACCGGAATTTCAATAGGTTCCCCATTAGGCTTTTGCATCAATCCACGCATACCCGCAATTTGAGTAAACTGTGAAATGTTACCACGAGCCTTAGAGTGCATCATCATGAAAATAGGATTATCAATTTCAGAATTAGAAATCTCTTCTAATTCCTTTTGAACTTTATTCTTAACATCATACCAAGTTTCAATTACTTTATTATGACGTTCTTCATCAGTAATTAAACCTCTAGTATATTGCTTGTTAATTTTATCAACTGTAGATTGACCTTCGTCAATAAATTTTTGTTTTTCATCACTAGTAGTAACGTCAAACATTGATACAGTAATACCAGCAAGAGTAGAATATTTAAACCCTAAATCTTTAAGCTTATCAAGCATTATAGAAGTTTCAGTTGTCTTATAACGTTTGAAAACTTGTGCAATAATACTTTCCAAAGTACCTTTAGCAAACGGTTTAACAAGATCCATTTTTTCTATTTCTTCTTTAATATTCTTACCAGCTTCAATAAAGAACTTATTTGGAGTGATTTTTTGAATATTATCATCACTTGGTTCATTTATATAAGGGAAAGAATCAGGAAGAATTTCATTTAATAAAATCTTACCAACTGTTGTTACTAAATACTTATCTCTTTGATTATCTGGAAATAACTTATGGTTGAATGAATTAACAGGCACTGCAATTCTTGCGTGTAATGTTAATTCTCTTCTATTATAAGCCATTAAAGCTTCATTAGTATTACGGAAAATTCTACCTTCTCCTTCAATACCTGCTTTTTCAATAGTAATATAATAGTTACCTAAAACCATATCCTGAGAAGGAGTAACAATTGGATCTCCAGATTTCGGATGAAGGATATTATTAGACCCTAACATTAATAATCTAGCTTCCGATTTTGCTTCTTCTGACAAAGGAACATGAACAGCCATTTGATCTCCGTCGAAATCGGCATTAAACGCCGTACAAACTAATGGATGAAGTCTAATAGCTTTACCACCAATTAATTTAGGTTCAAATGCTTGGATACCAAGCCTATGTAAGGTAGGTGCACGGTTAAGTAACACAGGGTGTTCCTTAATAACATCTTCTACAACATCCCAAACTTGTGGATCATGATTTTCTATTAATCTGTTAGCAGCTTTAATATTGTGTGCAATATCACGAGATACTAACCCATTTATAACATGTGGTCTAAATAATTCTAAAGCCATTTCTTTAGGTAAACCACATTGATACATTTTAAGACTAGGACCAACTACGATAACCGAACGACCAGAATAGTCAACACGTTTACCTAATAAGTTTTGTCTAAAACGACCTTGTTTTCCTTTTAACATACTAGAAAGTGATTTCAAAGGACGATTTCCAGCACCAGTAACACTTCTTCCACGTCTACCGTTGTCAAATAAAGCATCTACCGCTTCTTGTAACATACGTTTTTCGTTTTGAATAATAATACCAGGAGCTCCTAAATCAATAAGTTTCTTCAAACGATTATTACGGTTAATAACACGTCTATATAAATCATTCAAATCACTAGTAGCAAATCGACCACCATCTAATTGAATCATCGGACGTAACTCAGGTGGAATAACTGGAATAGCATCTAAAATCATCCATTCCGGTTTATTACCAGAGTTTGCAAACGCTGATAGAACATCAATTCTCTTAATTAAACGAGTTCTCTTTTGTCCTTGAGCATCAACTAATTCTTTAGTAACTTGTTCTAATTCACCTTCGATATCAACTTTAGCTAATAATTCCTTAATAGCTTCAGCTCCCATACCAACTCTAAATCCATTACCATATTTTTCATAGTATGCACGATACTCTTTTTCTGATAATGTTTGTTTATTCTCTAAAGGAGTTATTCCTTTGTCAATTACAACATAACTAACAAAATATAAAACTTCTTCTAAATCACGAGGACTAATATCTAATACTAATCCCATTCTAGAAGGAACCCCCTTAAAGAACCATATATGTGAAACAGGAGAGGCAAGTTCAATATGCCCCATTCTTTCACGTCTAACTTTTGATTTTGTTACTTCAACACCACAACGATCACATACTATGTTCTTATAACGAACACGCTTATACTTACCACAAGCACATTCAAAGTCTTTAGAAGGACCAAATGTCTTTTCACAGAATAGTCCATCACGTTCAGGCTTTAAAGTACGATAGTTAATTGTTTCAGGTTTCTTAACTTCTCCATAAGACCACTCACGAATTTTATCAGGAGATGCGATACCAATCTTTAATGCTTCAAAATTGTTTACTGCGATCATTATTCGTCAACTCCTTCCATTTCTGCTTCCATAAATTCTTCAAAATCATCCGTTTCATCAGAATCTATATCATCATCAAATTCATTTTCATCGTAAGTAGTGTCTTCTTGTACTAAAGAAGCAACTACATCTATTTGTTCAACCGGTTCTTTATTATCATCACGGTCTTCATTCTCTTCAATTTGTTTAAGTTCAAGTTGTTCTCCTTGATCATTGATAATTGAAATATCAAGTCCTAAAGCTTGGAACTCTTTCATAAGTACTCTAAATGATTCAGGAACACCAGCTTGATTAACTTCTTGTCCTTTTACAATTGCTTCGTATACTTTAACACGACCAATTACATCATCTGACTTAACAGTTAAGATTTCTTGTAATGTATGTGCAGCACCATAAGCATATAATGCCCAAACTTCCATTTCCCCAAATCTTTGTCCACCAAATTGAGCTTTACCACCAAGTGGTTGTTGTGTAACCAAAGAGTAAGGACCTGTCGAACGTGCATGTAATTTATCATCAACCATGTGATGTAACTTAATCATGTACATAACACCTACTGAAATACGGTTATCAAAAGGATCTCCTGTACGACCATCATAAAGAATAGTCTTACCATCATCATCCATACCAGCTTCACTCATCATTTCTTGGATATCTTCAATTTCCGCTCCATCAAATACTGGAGTGGCAAAATGAACGCCTAATTTCTTAGCAGCCATTCCTAAATGAATTTCTAAGATTTGACCAAGGTTCATACGAGAAGGAACCCCTTGTGGATTAAGCATAATATCTACAGGTGTACCATCAGGTAAATAAGGCATATCTTCTTGAGGAAGAATTAATGAAATAACCCCTTTATTACCATGACGTCCTGCCATTTTATCCCCAACTTGAATTTTACGCTTTTGAATTATATAAACACGGATTACCATACTTACACCAGCAGGCAATTCATCATTATCCTTACGAGTAAAGATTTTAATATCGTGAACAATACCATCCCCACCATGTGGAACACGAAGTGATGTATCACGAACTTCTCTTGTTTTTTCTCCAAAAATTGCATGTAGTAATTTTTCTTCTGAAGTTAATTCAGCCATACCCTTAGGTGTAACTTTACCAACAAGGATATCTCCTTCCTTAACTTCTGTTCCAACTGCTACAATACCTCTTTCATCTAAATTCTTACGAGCTTCTTCACTAACATTAGGAATATCTCTTGTAATTTCTTCAGGTCCAAGTTTAGTTTCACGACATTGTAATTCATAATCTTCTAAATGTAATGAAGTATATTTATCATCTTTAACTAGATTTTCATTTAAAATAATTGCATCTTCATAGTTATAACCATTAAACGTCATAAACGCAACAGTCATATTCTTACCTAATGCTAATTCTCCATCATCAGTACTTGGTCCATCAGCTAAAATTGTCTTCTCACGTACAACTTTATCTCCAACTTTAACAATTGGCTTATGATGTTTACAAATACCTGAGTTTGAAAGTTCAAAGTTAGATAAATAATAAGTATCTATTCCTTCTTTGTTCTTAACAACAATCTTCTTAGAATCAACAAATTCAACAATACCATCAGCTTTTGCTACAACAACAGCACCACTATCTTTAGCAGCAATATGTTCAACACCAGTTCCAATGAAAGGCGCTTCTGCTTTAAGTAGCGGAACCGATTGACGTTGCATGTTCGCTCCCATCAAGGCACGAGTTGCATCGTCATGTTCTAAGAAAGGTATACAACTAGCTGTTATAGAAACAACTTGTTGTGGAGATACATCTATATAATCCACTTTAGAAGGACTAATTAAAATAGTTTCCCCTCTAAAACGAGCATTAACTAATTTATCAGTAATTACATTATCATCACTAGTACCAACAGTAGATTGAGAAATAACACAATCTTGTTCTTCATCAGCAGTCATATAAGCAATTTCATCAGTGATCTTACTATCTACTACTTTTCTATATGGAGTCATAATAAATCCATAATCATCAATCTTAGCATAACTAGCTAACGAAGTAATAAGTCCGATATTAGGTCCCTCTGGTGATTCAATAGGACAAATACGCCCATAATGTGATGCATTAACGTCACGAACTTCAACACCAGCTCTATCACGAGATAAACCACCAGGTCCTAAAGCCGATAAACGACGTTTATTTGTAAGTTCCGCAACAGGATTTGTTTGATCCATGAATTGAGATAATTGAGATGAACCAAAAAACTCTTTCATCGCCGCAGTAACTGGTCTAATATTAATTAACGTTTTAGGAGTTACCTCATCCATTTCTTGTGTAGTCATTCTTTCACGAATAACTCTTTCCATACGACTAACACCAATACGGAATTGATTTTGTAATAATTCTCCAACTTGACGAATACGACGATTACCTAAGTGATCGATTTCATCAAAATTACCAACCCCTTGTAATAAGTTCAAATAATATGAAACTGATGCAAAAATATCAGAAGTAGTCAAACGATTCTCTTCAATTGATTGATCATTTCCTATAACAACAATTTTCTCTTTCTTATTACTAGGATTATAAATTTTAATTTCTTGAACTTTATTATAAGTATCTAATTCTTCATTAATTTTAACTTCTTTAATATAAGCACCACTAGCAAAAACTTCGCTAAGCTTATCAAATACATCTTTATTAATAACAGTCCCCTTAGAAACTACAACTTCTTTATCAACAACAATATCTTGCGCTAAAGTTTGATTTAATAAACGATCAATCAAATTAAGCTTACGATTAAACTTATAACGACCAACCTTAGCTAAATCATATTTGAACGGATCAATAAATCTAGTAATAATTTGGTTCTTAGAAGAATCTAAAGTAGCAGGTTCTCCCGGTCTTAACTTTTCATATATTTCAATTAAAGCTTCATCAGTATTTTTAGTAGAATCTTTTAAAATCGTATTCTTAAGATATTCATCTTCTCCAAACACTTTAAAAATATCCTCATCAGTAGATAAACCGAAAGCACGTAATAATGTAGTCATAGGCACTTTTCTCGTACGATCAATTCTAACGTATAGAACATCTCTAGCATCCACTTCAAATTCTAACCAAGTACCTCTAGTTGGAATAATTTGTGAAGTTATTAATTTACGTCCATTCTTATCAATTTCATGATTAAAATAAACACTAGGAGAACGAATCAATTGAGAAACAATAACACGTTCTGCACCATTAATAACAAAAGTTCCACTATCAGTCATAATAGGCATATCACCTAAAAAGATTTCTTGTTCTTTAACTTCACCAGTTTCATGGTTAAAAAGACGCACATCTACTTTTAAAGGCGCTGAATAAGTCGTCTCGCGATCACGACTTTCCTTAATACTATATCTAGGTTCTTCAAAATGATAATCTTCAACTTGTAAAGAATACTTTCCTGAAAAATCTTCCACTGGGAATAAGTCATCAAAAACCTCTTTAATCCCTGTTAAAGTAAACCATTGATATGATTTCTTTTGAATTTCTAATAAGTCCTTCAATTCATAACTATTTCTAATTTTAGAAAAACTTCTTCTTTTGCGGTGATCACCACAATTAACTACTTTATAAGCCATTAAATTCACCCCTACAATCAAATATTATTAAAACAAAAAAGTTGCAACAAACATTTAAGTTCTTTACTATTTCCACTCGAAAATAGCAAGTTGCCAATTTATATTATAAGCACAAAATAATCAACAAGTCAATCAAAATGTGCACACAATAGCAAAAAAACCTTTACTTTTATCTAACACCTCAACATTATACTCTTTACCTAAGTCGGATATTAGCGATTTAGCACCCTGTTCTTTCCTAATGACAAGATACAATTTCCCACCATTATTAAGTCTTTGCTTCGCACCAAATAGGATTTCATAAACTATTTTCTTACCAGCGCGAATAGGTGGATTAGTAATGATTGTGTCATATTTATTAACAACATTACTATAACAAGAACTTTCAAATATATTTACTAAATGATCCACTTTGTTTTCCTTAGCATTCATCTCACTCAAATGGAGCGCTCTAAGATTAACATCGACCATATCAACATGAGATCCACTAATTTTTGAAACTACCAAACCTATAGTACCATAACCACATCCTACATCAAGAACAGAGTTGCCTACTGATTTCATATCAATATTTTCTAGTAAAAAGCGGGATCCATAATCAATATGCTCTTTACTGAAAACACCATTATCAGTATTAAAAACAAAACGATTACTATAAATATCAAAACTAATTTTATTAATGTTACTAGGTAACTTATCATTACTGAAATAATGTGCCATTCAATCATTCCTTTATACAAAAGTAAAGAGACAACTATATAAAATAACTATAGTTGTCTCCTTTCGTACCTATTATAATACAATATAATTAAACAACAGTCAACATATATTTGTAAAAAAACATGTAAAATTAAGTAAAAACTATTGACTTAACAAAAAAA
>CAYJHI010000033.1:0-12597 GCA_964370085.1 uncultured Muribaculaceae bacterium
TTCTTCTGTCATTTAGAAAACCACCCTTCTATTATTGTACATCTTTTGCAAGTTCACGCAGTAAGTCCTTAATTCTAGACCATTCTTCTTCAGTTTCAACAGTTTCTAAAACAGGTTCTTCTGAATTTTCACTTCTATTTACGTGTGATACGTATAAAGTTACATTTCCATTTTCATCTTTTTCATTTTTTGTATATACTACATATTCTTTTTTTGTATCTGTAAATTCAAACGTAACAACGATTTCAACTTCTTCAATTGACCCGTCTGCTGCTGTTATACTCATAATTCTTTTTTCACTTGTATCCATAATTATTCCTCCTTATTATTCCATATATTATGATTTTAGCATATTAACTCTTCAATTACAATATCTTTTTTCTTTATTTTATGATGTTTTTGACATATTTTTTATTTTGATAATTCACTTCATTTAGCAAACTTGTTTTTTCTTTCTTTTTACTCGATGAGACATATTGAAATAATTCTTTGTCAGCTTCCTTCAGTTTCTGTTTTATATAGATTTCTTTTACTACATTAGCATTTATTGTTTGCTGTTCTAGCATTGTTATTTGTCTTTGTAGTGTTACAAATTTTTCATAAAACGTTATATCTGTTTGACAATTATATTTGGTAGTATTAATTAATTGAAATAGTGTTTGATTGTGTTTTCCTGTTTTATAACATTCTTTGTATTTTAACCTTATGCGATAATCAATTAAATAGTTTTCTGGTACTCTAGTTAGGCAATTAAAAAAAGGAGAAAACTCTTTCAGTTCTTCCTTTGTTAAATTAGTATATCTTGTTGTTATATATTCAAAACGTTCAGAATTTATAGTCTTTTTCATATTACTTTACTTTCTTTAATAGGAAGTATCTTGCTCCATAAGCACAATGTTCTTTAATATGTTTATCTAATCCTTCAATGGTGTTTATTTTATTTACTTTGTCGTTATCTTTATCATTAAAACCTTTTAGTCTTAATTTATCATAAGCAAAATCCCCAAAGACATAGTCATATTCTTCAAAGTAATCAGTTAATAAACTTTCAACTTGTTCTTTATCAAAACATTCTCTTTCATTTTGGATTATATCATATTCGATGTTATTTAATGTTACTTTTTTCATTTAATACTCCTTTTTAAATGCTTCTATTTGAGAATTATATTTATTTATATTAGATCCAGAATTCCATGTTATATAGCCTCCTGTTAGATTGGCAGCATATAAACCTTGTATTTGAGCACTTACTTCATTTGCGCCATATACTAAGTATGGTTCTCTTATTGTATCATAGGCTTGTATCCATGTTCTTACCTTAGCAGGTGTTGATATTTCTTGTTGCCTTGCATTTGCATATGTTCCCCACTGATACATTATATCATACGGTTTTGTCCACACCGGCTCAGTAAAACCAAAATCATACTTATTAAAATGATCTGGGTATGGCATAGGACTGATAACATCCACAACATTACTAATAGCAGGTTGATATTGTCCATATGCAGTTACATAAGTATAAGCACTTTCTCCGAAAATATCAACTGATACATAGGCATCAAGTTCGTGTATTTCATCTGTTGCATACTGTAAGAACCTTTGAATAGCTTGAGCTTTATCTTCGCCATAAATGTTTTTGAAATCCATTATACCAGCACTTTCATAACTGCTAGTTCGATCTGGAAATCTAACATAATCAAATTGAATCTCATTAAATTTAAATAGTTCGATTGCTTCTTTTGCTAGTTTAACATTAAACTCCCATACATCTCTTTGATACGGTGAAGGCCAATATGTTCCACTGTAAAGAAAAGCTTGATTAGTTCTTGTATCCGTTATAGCATTTTCGGGGTGATCCATAGCATAATATTTATCTTTAAAAACAGTAATTCTTCCTATTACATAAAAACCTGCATCTTTTAACTTAGTGATTGCAGCGTTATAACTTTCTACTGTATTATAAGCATTATTATAATTAGTTGGTGATAATTCTCTCATAACTTCAGATTGATACCCTGGTACTTCATTATCTTTAATATCTACTACGAAAGCATTGATATTACTGTTGTTAGCAATAGTAATATAACTATCAACATTATTAAGTGTTACACTACTAGCATTTAGATATAGAGCATTTACTTCTTCTGGCATAACATTACTTTCAAACACTTCTTTTTCAACTGGAAAATAATCTAGGTTAGCAGCATCTCCTCCACCAAAACGATTCCCTCTTGCTTGATGAATGCTATAATAAGCAGAAACTTCTGTCATATCAAGAGCTTCTTCTAATGTTTTCTTGACATACTTGTTATATATATAACCTTCTTGGTCTTGATATTTAACTTTATACTGATTAACATTACCATCTTCTAATAAATAATCAAAACCTATTACTGTTAATTCTTCTCCTTTATTTACTAAAGTTGATAGATTACCTTGGTCATCTTCATATAAGTTTTGCGGTGTTCTAACATAGATGTTTTTTTCTAATACTGTTTCTTCTTCTTTGTCTTTTAAAAAACTTATATCTTTTAAATAATATTCTTTTTCTAAGTACTCTACATTATATAAACCTTCTTTATTGTTTTGTTCATCATACAATACTTTACTACCTCTTGGTATTGTTTCAATAGTTGCGCCATCTTCTTGATATATTTCTACTAGATTACTAGTGCTTGCTAAGTATTTTTCTTCTTTGTTTTTTATATTTTCTTTTACTGGTGCAAAATAATATATACATGCTGATAATGCTCCTATTATTAATATACTTACTATTATTATGATTATTTTCTTCACTATACCACCTACTATTACTCATAGTATAGCACACTTTTTTTCTTATATACAACTGCTTATGTTAACGGAAGTGAATACATACTAGAATTTTCTTGAAGACCATTTTGATAATATGTCGGCACTTTACCTTGAATCATTTTAATAGCTAAAACAACTTCAATAGTGACCGGTATTTCCTCTGTTATCAAGGGCATTATTATTTGTTCTGTCACTTCTATTTCAACAGTTACTTTTACTAAGGCATTGTTAATGCCATATTCTGTTATAGTAGTTTTAACATTTCCTACTACTTCTCCTATAAAACCTAATTTCATAGGTATTTTGGGTCCTATATTGGTAAGTATGGCATTATTAGCTACTATTCCTAGTGGTACTTCTAATAAAAGAGTTCCTCTTTCTTGATCAAGATAAATATTATCTAAACTGGATGGTAGACTGAGATTATCTAAATTACCATCATCTATATCGTTGATTTTGTGTTGAACAGCTTCAATAGATTTTTGTAGAACACTGTTAACTATTTGAGGATTAAAATCAATCGTTTGGATTTCCTCTTGATCGTTTTTTATAACTGTAAATAAATCATCGATATCCAACTCATTTATAACATCATCGTTTATTGCACTTGTTACGACGTTGGTGGCAAACCTTTTAACTTCTCTTTCAGAATATTTGAGTATTATAGGATTGATAATATCTCCTAAGACTCTTAAGAATATGTATACTAATATAACTATTAAAAGAAAACTTCCTATAAGAAGATCTTTCTTTTTTAATAATACTTTTCTTTTAGTTTTAAATTTTCTATTCATATAATAAAATATATGTTTATAAAAAAAAGATACGCTTTTAAAACGTAACTTTTACTAAGATGACATCTTCTCCTATTTTATTAATACTTTGCCAATTTATTTCTGTATCTGATCCTTTACTGAATTTAGCTAGAAAATTTCTGTTTGGCTCAATTATTATAGATGTTATAATACCACTTTTCTCATCGATTGTAACATCTATTATATTGCCTATATTTTTACCATCTACTAAGTTGACAATATCTTTATTTTGTAAATCAGATAGTCGCATATAATCACCTATTTAATTATATTATTTTAATACTTTTTTTAACACATTTATTGCACCCTTTTCTATTCTTGATACTTGGGCTTGAGATATTGATAACTCTTCTGCTAATTCCATTTGGGTTTTACCAATTATAAATCTTTGACTTAGTATGTGTTGTTCTCTATCTGATAAGTCATTAATTGCTTCGTTAACGGCAATATTTATGTCTAAATCTTTATTTTGTTTTTTATCCTCTAATTGATCACATAAATAAATAGTATCTCCCCCATCACTGTAGATTGGTTCAAACATACTAACTGGATCTTTAAGGGCATCTAAGGCTTCTACAATATCATATTCACTTACTTCTAAAATAGTTGCTAGCTCTTTAGTAGTGGCTTCTTTACCACTTGTTTGATCTATTTCTTCTTTTAGCTTTAAGGTTTTATAGGCTAAATCTTTAATAGAACGACTTATTCTAACACTTGAAGAATCTCTAAGGCTTCTTTTAATTTCTCCTAATATTAGTGGTACTGCATAAGTTGATAATCTTAGTCCGTAGGATAAATCAAAATTATCAATGGCTTTTATTAAACCAATACACCCCACTTGAAACAAATCATCCATATTGGAAGATCGATTGTTAAATCTTTTTAAAATACTTAGTACTAACTTTAAATTACCATTAACTAACTTTTCTTTTGCATCTAAATCACCACTTTGATACGATATGAATAACTCATTCATCTCTTCATTAGTTAACGTAATTAAATCCGCTGTATTCACGCCTGTTATTTCCACTTTATGACGTGACATAATAAAACTCCTTTCAAAGATATATTGTCTTTAAAAAGAGTTTTTTATACATTATTTAGTTTTTTTATAGATTAAGTAAATTATTAAAGAAATAATACCTATAATTGACAAGATAAGAGAAATTTCTTTTAAGGGGGCTTTATATTCAATCGTAATTTGATTAAGTCCTTCCTCTAAATCAAAACCAACAAACGCTTGATTAACTATTGAGTAGTCTATTTCTTGATTATTTACTTTAATAAGATAATTTTCTTCATAAGGAATATTTAAAACAAAATTTGTATCTTCTTTAACTTCTATTTGTCCTGAAATAACATCTCCTTTAGTTTCATCTTGATCTACTATAAATTTTTCTATAGATAAGTCACTAATAATGTTATTTAGCTCAATGCTTCTTAGTTCTACATCTACTATTTCATAAGTCCCTTCAGTAAAATAAATTTCTAAGTATTGGTAATCAGTCAATAGATATTCAAATGTAGTGTTATTATTATAGTACTTCCAATCTTGGTCTGTTAACTTATTAATAATATTATTTACTTCAATTTGTAAGTCTGTGTCTTGAGGTGTTAAATCAAATGATAGAAATAATAACTCCTCATAATTTAAAGCATTTACTTTTAGTTTTAAATATCCATCTTTTTCTGACTCAATAATGTTTCCTTCTACTTTAATATTATTACTTTCTATTACTTCTAAGTTATTATCAAGAAGATTACTATTTATGATAGTTGCAGTAGTCTCTTGTTCTGTAATAGTTCTTCCTATTAAATTGATTGTTTTATCGAAATCATTTAATTCATTATATTCATCTATATTAATATTATTGTTAGTGGCATATCCTATTGGTAAGACATTGTTATTTAAATAAATGTTATTACCATTTATCTTGGTTAAGAAGGTATAATATTTATCATTTAATAAATTATCTGTCACTATATACTTTTCATTCATATAGATTTGTCCTAATAAATTACTAGTAGCATTTATAACAAATTGATTGCGATATTCAACGTTACTGGTTAAGGTGTTAGAATAAAAGTTTTGATAATTACTATTAGAAGTCGATGAATATAAAGTATTTTTATACTCATCTATATTATTTATTTGATTGATAGTAGTTAAATCGTTATTGGTTATATTTGTCTTATAAAAACTCTGATCATATTCTTGTAAATAATCTGTTATTTCTTGATAAGTTGTTTCTTTATTTGTACTATCTTCATTTGTCATATATTCTTCTTCAGTGTTTACGGATATTAAGTTCAAAGATGATGAGATTATGATTATTACTATTATGATAGGTTTCAATATTTTATCTTTGTTTTTTAATATTTTATTTAATGCTATAGCACTTATATATAATGCTATTGGAATAAACGGTATTAATGATTTACCGTTTATATACATAAATCCATTTAAAGCATAATTAAAGATTGGGATAAAAGAAAATAATAAAACAATTATGCTTAGAAGACGATCTTGCCATTTTCCTTTTATAACTAAGTAGAAGATTAAAGCTGTTGTTATTAATGTTAATCCCATACTGTATGTATCATCCATGATAAAATCCGTAGGTACAAACATATCGATAAACGTTACAGTACTGTTAGAATCGCTTCTATTAGTCAATAATACATATAATGTTGGTATTATAATAATAGAACTTATTAGGATACTTATTGCAAATGGGATAATGGTTTTAAGTTTATAATTAATAAGTTTTTTTATTTTAAGTTCTTTTTTCTTTTTCAAATAGCGATAAACTGTGTATATGAATAAAACTACTAACCCCCCTACACTAAAGAAGTAACTAGTAAAAATCATAAGGGTCGATGAGATTATTAATAATAGTGGCTTATCTTTATCTACATATCGATCAACTCCATAAAAGCCTAATATTAGAAATGGTAAATAATTGACAAACATGATATGTCTATGAGCATGAAATATTAAAGGTGATGCACATAAAAAAGAAAATGCTGTTAGAAAAGAAACTAACTCATTAAATTTATGTTTTCGTAAATAGAAGTAAAATAGAATAACACTGCTTATAACAGTTAAAACCATTGTTATTTGAATAAACGTTAACATATCTAAATTAGGAAATAAATAAGCTATATAATATACGGGATTATATAAACCATAATATGCAACATTATAAATGTTTTGTCCTGCTCCTAAATTAGCCATAAAATCAGGAAACAAATCATTGGTTTCATAAAATAATTGTCTTAAGTAATCCGGGAATAAAAAATGTTGTTTATCAAAATCTAGTTGTGAACCAAAAAGATAACCATTTCCAATTAAAATAAATAAAAAAATCAAAATTGTTACGATAAAAATGGATATAAAGATAAAATCTTTTTTAGTTAATTTCATTTTTCCTCCTAGAAAAAAACTCTTCATTTTAGAAGAGTTTAATTATCATATTCATCTAAAAAGTGACAAGTTTCATTATTTTTTTGATATGAAATAATAGTATTTAAGTTTACTTTCTCAACACTTTTAAAAATATTTCCTGTTATATATTTACTCTTATCTTCTAGTTGACTGATAAGAGCTTTTATTTCTTTGCGTTTACTGTTGTCTTCTAACTCACTTTTTTCAGTGAATTTGCAAGCACAGTTTAAAAAAGTTAAATCATGATAGTTTTTCCAAGAGATTATATCACTTTCTCTTACTAGATATAATGGTCTAATTAACTCCATATTAGCAAAATTAGTGCTTTTCAACTTAGGCATCATTGTCTTAAACTCTCCACCATATAAAACACTTAGAAGAATAGTTTCGATGACATCATCATAGTGATGGCCTAAGGCTATTTTGTTACATCCTAATTCAATAGCTTTATTATAAAGACATCCTCTTCTCATCCTTGCACACATGTAACACGGTTTTTCATTATCTAGTTTCATACTAACTTCAAAAACATCGGTATCAAAGACTATAATATCTATTTCTAATTTTTTAGCATTATCTTTGATTTGGTTTAAATGTTTTTCAGTATACCCTGGATTCATAACAATGTATTCTAAATCAAACTTAACATTTCCATGTCTTTGTAATTCTTGAAGTGACTTGGCTAAGAGAAATGAATCTTTGCCCCCTGATATACAAACAGCAATTTTATCATTTTCTTTTATCATTTGATAATCACTTATTCCTTTTACAAAAGGACGATATATTTTTTTGCGATATTTGGTAATAATCGAACGTTCTACTTCTTTAACAAAGTCCATTAGCAACCTTGTTCTTCTTCTGTATCACATGCAATATCATAAACTTCCATCATATTTTCTTGATAAATAAGATATAGTTCTTCTTGTTGTTCTGTGGTTAGAAGATCATCCCCACTCATATGCGTGTCTACTGTAGACATGTGGATATCAGTTACTTCTCCATCCTTTACAAAAACAACTGTTGGAAAATAAATACGTCTGATTGTATCGTCATTCAACCCATTGTAAACAGGTAATTTATCTCCTAGTTTTTCTACTAAATTATAATATTCTTCTGTTCCTTCTTTTTCAACTACGATATTTCCATTTTCATCAAGTTTTTTAGTATCTCTGATACTTAGAGCATTAAAGTAATAAATTGTTTCTACTTCCATATCACTTGCAGCATTTAATAATACTGGTATAGCATTACGACACCATTGGCATTCTGGAAATCCAAAAAGAATTACTCCTGTACCATCTAATACTTCCATAACTTCTTGATAATTAGAATATTTAATAGCATTGTCTTCTGATATATCAATATCATGATACTCATCATCACTATTTAGAGCTTCATATTCTTCTTTAAATGCTACTGCATCTGTCTTTTCAGTATTTTGGTCACATCCTGTAACAAATACTAACATAATAATTAATAAACTAAATAATATTTTTTTCATTGTCTTTTCTCCTTCTCATTATATTTATTATAAAATATTAAATTAGATATCGCAACTGTTTTTAGAATAATTGGACAGAAAAAAACTTAGGATATGATCCTAAGTTTTAATTACAATATGGCGGAGCAGGAGAGATTTGAACTCTCGCGCCAGTTGCCCGACCTACACCCTTAGCAGGGGCGCCTCTTCAGCCTCTTGAGTACTGCTCCATTGACTACTGCAGTTATAATATTATCTTATTATGAGATAAATGTCAAGTATAGTTATGATTTTTACAATAGAAAAAGTTCCCGAAGGAACTCTACTACATATTGGTGACCTGTATGGAATTCGAATCCATGAATGCCGCCGTGAAAGGGCGGTGTGTTAAGCCACTTCACCAACAGGCCAAATACTTATGGCGCCTCAACTAGGACTTGAACCTAGGACCCCTTGATTAACAGTCAAGTGCTCTAACCAACTGAGCTATTGAGGCACCTATAATGGTGGGCCTGACAGGACTTGAACCTGTGACCCCACGCTTATCAAGCGTGTGCTCTAACCAACTGAGCTACAAGCCCATTTCTTAAGTACTTATTTATTATATAACATTACCTAAGAAAAATCAATAATAAAATTGCTTTTTTTTCAGTAACAATAATAGATTACTATATATTTAAGAGAAAATCAAGTCTTTTTTTGCAAAATAAAATAACAAATTGCTAATTTGTTATTTTATTGAATATATGTTTTATTAATTTCTCAAATTGTAGATACATGATAAACGATATAATAGCTAAAATTCCGAATACAATCCACTCTTGTATATTTAGATATGTCATCGCCAATATGTCAGGTATAACAATAACTGTTCCTACTGTTGCTAGAAACATAGTTATTAAGAGACTTATCCTTATTTTATTTAGTGGCCTGCTTATCATATATAATAATTGAAATGATGAGAAGCATGTTATATAGACAACAATTGTTGATCTTGCTATATCATCAAAAGTCATAAAATTATTTAAAATAATTATTAATACTATGTTAGCAATTATGGTTAATGATGCTGGTAATGACTTTTGTAAAACATTGTACATGAATTTACCTTTTACTAATTCGTAATTTGGTTCTAAAGCCAATATGAAAGAAGGGATTCCAATAGTTGGTACACTTATTACACTAAGTTGGACCGGCTGAAACGGATATGGCATATTTACAAAAAGAAATATTAGTGCTAGTACAGCAGCGTAAACAGTTTTCACTAAAAACAATGCTGCTGATCTTTCAATATTATTTATAGTTCTTCGCCCTTCTGCAACAATATTTGGTATGGCATCAAAATCAGAGTTTAGCAGAACAAGTTGAGCAACATTACGAGCAGCATCAGTACCACTAGCAACAACTATAGCACAATCTGATTCTTTAAGTGCTAATACGTCATTTACTCCATCCCCTGTCATAGCCACTGTGTGTCCTTGTTTTTTTAGCGCTTTAACTATAATTTTCTTTTGCATTGGAGTAACGCGACCAAAGACATTATATTTTTTAACTGCTTCTTCTATCTTTGACGTTGTATCTAAAGTGGTTGCATCCACTGCGTTTAGTTTTGCTTTTATACCAGCTTTTTTAGCAATGTTTAAAACAGTGTCTTTGTTGTCTCCTGATATTATTTTAATATCAACATTTTGATTTGTAAAATATTCCAAAGTTTTATTGGCACTCTTTCTGATTTTATCTTGTATTAAAAGAAACGCTAAAGGTTTATTAGTCTTTCCTTTTTTCACTAAGACAATTACACGGTACTCTTGTTGATATTTGCTAAGTTCTTCTTGATACTTATTTAATTCTTCTTTTAAGATAAACTCGGGCGCTCCTATTAAGTACTCCCCTTCTTTAGTAAAACTGACACCAGAGTACTTTTTTTGTGACGAGAAGTTTTCTATCTTTTTAACTTCCCAAGCACCTTTATGACTATATTTATCTTTAATGGCAAGGGCCGTAGGATTTTGATCAGTTAAGGCACTAAACATTTCTTTAATAATCATTTCATTTTTTTCTTTATCTTCATTTATACTAATTAAATCTACTACTTCCATACTTCCTTCGGTAATAGTTCCTGTTTTGTCTAAACAAATTACATCTACTCTAGCAAGTGTTTCAATACAATAAAGTTCTTGTACTAACACTTTTTTACTGGCTAATCTCATAACACTTACTGCTAAAACTGTTGAAGTTAATAGAATTAATCCTTCTGGAACCATTCCAATTAATGCTCCTACTGTATACACAATTGAATCTGCTAAATTGCCATTTGATAAGGTCATTTGCTTTGAAAACAATAAAATTGAAATAGGAAAAATAACGAAGGCAACGGTTTGTACTATCTTGTTTAATGAATTCATTATTTGAGAATTAAGTGGTTTTATATATTTAGCTCCACTAGATATTTTAGAGGTATAATTATCTTCTCCTACATTTTCTACTTGTGCTAGGGATTGTCCACTTACAACAAAACTTCCAGACAAAACACTATCACCCTCTTGTTTAAAGATAGGATCTGCTTCCCCCGTTATAAATGATTCATTGACCTCAATATTACCTTTTTTTATAATACAATCAGTAATTATCTGATTTCCCATATTAAGTTCAATTATATCGTCTAAAACAATTTCATTTAGAAAAACTTCTTCTTTGTTTCCTTCTCTTATAACATGAGCTTTGGTTGCTGAAACAACTGATAGTTTATCAATTACTTTTTTTGAATGCAATTCTTGTAAAGTACTTATCAATGTGTTACAGAATATTACTCCTAAAAAAGTTAGATTTTGATAAGAACCTGTAAAAAAAATGGCTATTGCAAAGATAATATTCAAGATATTGAATAAAGTAAAGATATTTTCTTTCATTATTTGTTTCTTGGTTTTTGTCGGTACAGAAGTATCATAATTATTTAATCCTTCTTCCATACGTGTAGTAACTTGGTCTTTAGTCAAACCTGTTTCTACTGCTGGTTTGAATCTTATTACTTCTTCTTGCATATTATCACCGCCTTATGGTTATTATATCATTATTTAGTATATGTTGGTTGCTTTTTTTAGTTATTATGCAAAAAAAAAGACATATTGTCTTTTTAACTAGCTTTTCCATATACGTTTACTGTTACTGTGTAACTTTCAGTACTAGCAGTTGTTATATAATCACTATCCAACCACATTTTAAGTACATAAGTACGTGTTTCATTTGTTGTTACAGATCCAGAATACATTACCATTGCTCCTGCTGGTGTTCCAATAGCAGTGCTAGTAGTAATTGGTACAAAATTAGTAGGCGCCATTCTTTGTACTTCTGATCCCGAAGTTGTTTCTGCTAGATATAACTTAATATCATCGTCTCCTAATTGACCAGTTGGAATAGTTTTCTTAATGGCAGAAATTTCATAACCGATTGTTGTTGATCCCGAAATAGATGCTGATATTGTAAATTCAAAAACAGCGTTATCAGCAGTTTGTGCTATACCTGCTCCATCTGCCATAGGTAATGCATTAGTTATACTAATTCCATCACTTTCTTCTGTATAAGTCATTGTGATAGTACCTGTACTAATTGTATTTTCAACTGTACCTGTCCCAATAAAAGTAAATGCAGCGAATGATAATCCTACTACCGTAAACATCAACATCGCTATTGCTAATACTCCTAATACAAGTCTTTTATTATTACCTTTTTCTTTTTGTTGTTCCATTTTGTATCCTCCACTATAATAATTTTATCATATTTATTAAATATTGCAATCTATTTGTTATTTAGTTTTAATAATTGACAAAAAAACAACCTTTCGGTTGCTTAATTATTCTATTATGGTGGACTGTCAGAGATTCGAACTCTGGACCCACTGATTAAGAGTCAGTTGCTCTACCAACTGAGCTAACAGTCCATAAAAGATAAATATATTTTACCTCATTATGACTGTTTTGGCAAGCACTATTTTGGTCTCTTGGCCACTTCTATGAATTTAGAAAATATCTTTTTACTTGTCT
>CAYJHI010000034.1:0-11284 GCA_964370085.1 uncultured Muribaculaceae bacterium
CTTTTTATGGTGCTAATTATACCACAAATGTCTGCTTTTGTCAATTTTACTGCCAGCTAACCATATACTAAAAAAAGAAACTATTTAATAGCTTCTTCTAATAAACTTTTATATTTACTAACTCCTGGTTGATCAAAAGGATTTACTTCTAACATAATTCCTCCTATCGCAGTAGCTAAGTAAAAGAAATATATTAATTTTCCTATGTTATATTCATTTAATTCTTCTATTTCAATAATTAAACTTTCGGAATTATCTTGTAGATGTGCTTCACATACTTTATCTAGAGCAATATGATTTAAAGTATTTAAACTCATATTAGTTAGATTTATATCTTTGCTCTTTTCTACTTTAATAACTGTTTCAAACAAGATTTTATTTCCTTCTTGAATAAATTGTCCTAAGGAATGTAAATCTCTAGTATTAACAACAGAAATCGGTAGAATTCCTTTGTACTCTTTACCATGAGACTCTGCAAATAATTGCTTTAACCACTCTGTAAACATATATAATTTTTCTTCATAAACAGTAAAAGCTTCTACTGTTTTTTTGTTGTTATACATGATATGTCTTAACAAAGCGTATTCATAAGCTTCATCAAAACATGACTGACCATCATTACTACCTCTTAATAATTCATCAATATCATATCCTGCTACTGCAATTGGCAATAAACCAACTGGTGTTAAAGAGGAAAATCTTCCGCCAATATTCTTAGGAATTTCTAATGTTTCATAACCTAAATCATTAGCAGTTTTATCAAGTTCATTATCTGTTTCAGTAGTAATAATAATTCTTTTGGCTAATTCTTCTTCTGAATACCTTTTTTCTAACTCTTTTTTGATTATATCAAAAGCAATATTAGGTTCTAAGGTTGATCCTGACTTAGAAATTAAATTAAGAGAAACATCTTTATGTTTGATGTAATCTAATAAATCATTCATATAAGCACTAGATAAATTAGTTCCAGCATAAATTACTTCTGTTTTACTTTTAGAGAAGTAAGGAGTTAAGGCATCGATAATGGCTTTACTCCCTAAATATGATCCTCCTATACCTATTACTATAAAAATGTCACTTTTAGCATTGATTTGTTTAGCTAATGTTTTGATTTTTGTTGTATCTAGGTTATAGTTTATCCATCCTGTCATCTCGTATGTATTTAGTTTTTCTTTTATCTTTTCTATTGAAAAGGTGTTTTCTTTAACTGTTTTTATGTGTTTAAAATTCAATTTGATCATGTTTGATCTCCTTTGCTAAATTAACAGTAATATTATGTTTCTTACGATCATTTACTAAGGGAATATATTCTTCTTTTTGTCCATTAACAATATATTCTGTCTTAGCTAAATCTTTTTGATTAATAGTAATAATATATGTAGTATCTTGATATTTATAAGTTATTTCATATTGATTAAAGTGTTTTGGAATAGATGGGGTAATCATTAATTTATTACCTTTTTTATTGAATCCTAAGATTGTTTCAATACCTACTCGGTAGAACCATGCGGCACTTCCTGTGTACCAACTCCATCCTCCTCTTCCTTTATATCTTTCATTACTATATATATCTGCAGCGATTACATATGGCTCAAGGGCATATGTATCACTATCCTTTTTATTACTTGTTCTGTTAATCGGATTAATCATTTGATAATGCTCATATGCTTTATCATTTTCTCCTACTTGGCATAAAGCCATGATATACCAAGATACTGAGTGAGTATATTGTCCACCATTTTCTCTTATTCCAATTGGATAATTTTTGATGTATCCTGGGTTATTTTCACTTTTACTAAAAGCTGGAGTTAATAACTTAACGATTTTTGTATGTTTATCTACTAAAGTGCCTTCAGTATGTTTTAATATTGATTTAATTTGTTCTTTAGTCGCAACATTCGATAGAATAGCAAAGCTTTGTGATAGTAAGTCTATCTTACATTCTTCGTTATCCATTGAACCTAATTTATCACCATTATCAAAATATGCTCTTAAGAAATATTCATGATCATAACAATTATTTAATAAGTCTTTTTTCATTCCTTTATTAAACTCTAGATATTTTTTCTTATCATATTCAATATTGAAGTTATCAAATACTTTTATTAGTTTTTCAATAATTAAATGCAAGAAGAATCCTAACCAAACACTTTCTCCTTTTCCTTCAATCCCTACTTTATTCATACCATCGTTCCAGTCTCCTCCACCCATAAGTGGTATGCCATGTACTCCTAATGATGTCATAGCTTTTTCTAGAGATAAGAACATGTGATGTTTTAAGTTTTCTTGGTAATCAGAATAAGTAAATGGTATTCCTTTTTCTGCATCAAATTCTGAAAGGCTTTCTCCTTCAACAAATCCTACTTGTTCATCTAAAATAGATAGATCTTCTGTCTTTTCGATATAAGATAATGTAGCATACACTAACCATAGATAATCATCTTTATATCTTGAGCGCAGCCCAAAATTCAATTCTTTATGCCACCAGTGAAGAACATCTCCTTCTCTAAATTGATGAAGAGCATTATTTAAAATTTGTTCTTTAGACATTTTTTCATTAATATTAGTTAAGTTAGAAGCATCTTGTAATTGGTCTCTGTAACCATATGCTCCTCCTACTTGATAAAATCCTGATTTAGCATAAATACGACATGCTAGAGCTTGATATAAATACCAACCGTTGATCATATAATCAAAACTAGCATCAGGAGTTTTTACTTGAATAGTTGATAATCGATCATACCAATATTTTTTTGTTCCTAATAGAGCTTCTTTTACAGACTTAAGTGTCTTATCAGTTTTATTATCTCCAGTTGTAGCTTTAATCATAAATGCTACTTCTTTATCTTTACCTGGATCTAATTCTACAACAACATTGATACTTTTGATCAATACTTTGCTTAATAAGCATTCTGTTATTTTTTCACTTGATGTCATTAAAATATTTATATGTCCAAATACTTTGTTATAAACATTTCGCATTAGTAAACTATTTTCTGCTTCTAAATGCTCTGAATAAATGTGTCTCGCAGTCTTTTCTTCTGTTACTCCTAAAACGGGATTCATCCAGAAATTAAGTGTGTATTTTTGTTTTTTATCAGTATTGTTTTTAATTTTAAATAAATAATATTTAATATCTTTTTCTTGATCAACGAACTGAGTTAAATCTCCCTCATAGTTTTTTCCTTCGCTTTTAAAAGTCGAATATCCGAAACCATGAGTTGTCATAGAAGGATTGAAATGACTTCCATTTACTTTAATTCCTTCGCTCTTATCATCAACAACGATATCATTACTCCATGCAGAGATTTTAAACTCTCTTGAGTTGCCATAATATGTATAACCATTCGCATTATTAGTTACGATACTACCAAATGTTCTATTTGCTAAGACATTGCTCCATGGTGTTGGTGTATTTGGATTAGTTATTACATACTCTTTTCCACCATTTGCAAAACCACCATATCCGTTGAAATAATCTAAATTATCTACTTCATATTCCACTAATTTTTCATTGTTAAATCTAGCGAAAGGTACTAATTTATTATCTGTTTGCAAATCATTTATATATTCACTTAATGAAATATATTCATCACTGTCTATACTCAAACGAGATACTTCTTGTAATAATATTTTTTCTTCTTCTGTAAGTAGATTATTGTCTATAATACTAATTTTACCTATATTATTATAAATATTATAAATATTTTCTATCTTATACTCTGTTTCATTAACCGTTGCTTCTAAAACAGGCGCACATTCTATACTTTCATTAATAATTACCAAATCAATATAAAGTGATCTTGATTTAAAATATTCAAAGGCTTTTAATAACTCTTTTACTAAACCTAAAGCTTCTACTTCTTTTAGATTAACTAATATTATTGGGATATCTCCACTTATACCAAACTTCCATAATGTTTCTTGAGAAAGAACATTTTTCTTCATTAACTCTCTTTTTTTATCATTAACATTTAATCTACTTGTTTGATATAAGTAATTAAGCATTACATTAAATAGGCGCATATCTGCTCCTTGTAAATTCAACAGTTTAGTATTCATGTTATTAGTAATATTGGCAAGTTCAAACTCTTTTTCAAGATTATGTGTTAATTGATAATAACTAACAATATCTTTTACTTGGTCCATACTACGTGAATAACCACTTATAAAGTAAACTGTCTTTTTACTTTGTGGCTCTATTTCAATTGTTGTTCTAAGACTTAATACAGGATCTATTCCATCTCCATAGGTATTAGTTAAATGCTCTTGATCTAAGGCCTTCGGATTATTAGTATTGCGATTTCGACCAATAAAGTTTTCTCTAGTCGTTTCATATTCAAAATTACTATCTTCACCTTTAACATATAATCTATTTACAACATACTTAGAATGATTTTCTTTATGTCTTGATGCTGTTAAGAACTTACCTTCTTCGTTATATTCTGTTTCAATGAATAAATTTTGATATGTTCTATGTGCTATGTCATCAGCATTGGCATTAATAATTGGTTCACTATAAGTAGTTAATTGTAGATTTTTAACCTCATCTGAATTATTAAATAATGTATATTTTCGTACTTCAATATTATGCTTTGTTCCAATTACAATTTCTGTAGTTGTTGTAACTTGATTAGTCTTATTAATAAATTTAATCTTATCTGTAGCAAATATCGCTTCATATTCATCCGGTTTAATATTCATTGGAGCATAGGTATTAGACCATACTTTACTATTATCTAAATCTTTAATGTATAAAAACATCCCATAATCTTGTTCAGTTATTTTACGATAACGGTTTATTTGAGTTGTTTTATATCTTGAGAATCCGTTACCTCTTTCATTGATTAACAAGGCATATTTACGGTTTGAAATAACTGATATTTCTGGTCTTAGAGATAATGAATTGACTACTCTAATATCATTTTCAACTACTTCTTTTTCATAGTTATAACTCTTATAACGATTTATCTTTTTATCTATGTAACACTTTAATTGGGCTTTTTCTTTTAATAATATTTCAAATGTAGCCATTTCAACATTATCATGGAAATAATCTTGAATAGCATTATCTGCTAAGTAGTTAGTCAAACTTGCTAAAATCATTCCTTGATGATGGGCAAAATAAGCTTTTACTGGTAATTTTTTCTTACAATCATAAGATTCAAATAAACCATAACGATCATACATATCTATTTTTTCATATTTTTCAATATTTTCTACAATATTATTATCATAATCTATAGCAATTATGGAAGCGTATGGTGAGATTACTAGGTGTTCATTCTCATCATCTTGTAATTTCAGATATGGTGTTCCAAATGTTTTATACTTATAATTTGCATTATCTTCGTAAGCTGCATATGCTGATTCTGAAATTCCCCATGGTAAATTATGATCAAAGTGTTTCATATATTCTCTTTGACAATTAGCAGCAAAATTATAACTTTCATCCATTAAAGTATTTTTATAATTACGCATAAAGATTAGTGGCATGAAATACTCAAATGATGTTCCAGCCCAAGATGTTAATCCTTTTTCTCTTTTATAACTTGTAAGTGTTTTATCTAGACAGAACCAATGTTTTACTGGTGCTTGTAAAGATGCTACTCCTATGTAACTTAGAATTCTACTTTCACTGGCAAACTTATTGTAGTTAAATGGGGATAATTTTTCTTCTAAAGTGCTATAACCAATACTAAAAACATCTTCTTCTGTATATAATAATTTGAAGTTAGTCTCTGTAATAATCTTATCAGACAATCTCTCTAAATTGAAATCTTGATATTTACTTGCAAAAGATTTAACTGTATACACTGATGCGACAAAATTTGCACTGTCAACTGATGAGATATAGAATGGATATAATTTTTCTTTAGTTTCTAATAAATACCAATTATATAAGTGTCCATTCCATTTTTCTAATGTATCGACTGTTTCCATCACTTTATTTAGTAATAACAATGCTTTATCTTTAGTAATGAATCCTAATTCAAATGCAGAAATAATACTTACTAAGCTCATTCCAATATTAGTTGGAGAAGTTTGAACACTTACTTTTTCTTCTCTGTTATCTTGGTAATTATCAGGAATTAAGTAATGATTTTCTTCTGTTAATAAATCTTCAAAATAATGCCATGTATCAAGGGCTAATCTTCCTAGTTTTAATTTTTGATCAGAATTGATATTTTTTTCTTCTGTAAATTGGCGACTTATTAAGAATAATAAGACAGGTGCACCTATAAATAATAAGCCAAAGATAATAATAGTATAGCTGTCATCAATTAAACCTAATGTAATAAAGGTTGCTCCTGCAACATAATTAATCCAAAAGCGTTTAAAGTAAGCACCTAAGTTATTTTTAACCATTTTTTCTGCTTCTTCTGCTGTAATCCAATTAAGTAGTTTCTTTTTACTAATTAACATACGATAAGTTGATCTAATTGTAGCATCTAGATAAAGATAAGCATTGTATGGTATAAGCGCAAACATTGTTAAACAACGCAAGAATACTGCACTACTTCCGTAAAAGAAGCGACGATATCTTTTTCTGTTTATACCAACAAAGACACGATAGTTGATTTTAGTAAGTACATAAAATAGAATGGGCAATAAAATAATAGTTAAAATTAAAATCGGAAAAATTATTGATACTTTAGCATTTAAAAAACACGCTGCAATGATAACTAATAAATAACTAAAATCTAATAAACTACGTCTTAAGTTATCTAATATTTTCCATTTTTCTATAGCTGTAAATGGATTTTTAACTAATTTCCCTTTTTGGTTGCGTACTTTTTTCTTTATCCATCCTAATATTTGAGTATCTCCTCTAGCCCAACGATGTTTGCGCATAGCATCTGTTAAATATTTAGATGGAAAATCATCATATAATTCAATATCAGAAATATATCCACATCTTAAATAATTTCCTTCTACTAAATCGTGACTTAGTATTAAATTATCAGGAAAAGCATTAGTTAATATTTCATCATAAACTTCTAGATTATAAATTCCTTTTCCGACAAATGATCCTTCGTGGAATAAATCTTGGTATAAATTAGGCGTTGTACGATTATAAATATCAAATCCACCTATTCCTACAAATAATTGCGAATATATACTTCTATTCGTAGAGTCAATATCTAAGCTTATTTTTGGTTGCATTATCGCGTGACCACTTATTACTTTACTTCTCTCTTTATTTAAAACAGGTAAATTTAATGGATGGTCCATTGATGCTACTAATTTAGATACGCTATTTACTACTAATTGAGTATCTGTATCAATAGTTACAATATATTTTATTTTTCTTTTTAATGTATCAACATTTTGCGCTTGGAAATACTTCGTCATTTCTTCTTTATTTAGTTTCTTTAAAAGAGCTAAATTAAAGTGATTTAAGGCTCCTCTTTTACGTTCTAATCCTAACCAAGAACCTTCTTTATCATTGTAAAAACGACGTCTATGTATAAAGAAGAAAACATCTCTACCATATTTTTCATTTAATCTTTGACATTCTTTTAATCCTGCTTGATTGATTTCAGCATCTAGTTCATACTCTTCTGTCTTGTTTTCTTTTCCATCTGCCAGTAAAGTAAATTGAATGTTTTTTCCTAGGTTAGATAAGTAATATGTTTCTAATGTACGATATAGTTCTTGAACTTTTTCTTTGTTTTTAACAATTGTAGGCATTACGATCATGACTTGAGATGTTGTTGGTATACCTTTATCATAATCAAAACGCACTATTTCTGCTGGTTTAACATATTTTACTAATATGTGATTAATTACTTGAAAAACTAATTCATTACATGGTAAAAACAAAATAATGAAACCTAATATTTTTTGTGGAATAAAGAATTGTGTTAGGGTTAAATCTAGTAAAACGGTAAAAGAAAGTATAGCACCTAAATAAGTAATAGTTCTTAATTTATAATTTGGTTTTTTAAATAAATAAAAACCTATATGTCTTTCTTCTTTTTTTGCTTTTTCTAGTAATTTAATAACATACTCTTCTTCAGTAATATTATCTTTTTTTGCTAATTTAACTATTCTTTGACGATATATTTCTTTAGATCTATCATCCATTAATTTATAATCTTTATCTTGTTTTAATAATACTTCTGTATTACTTAACTTGTTATAAACTGTTGTTATTTGTGCTTTCAATAGTTCATTTAAACTATTCCAGATATTGATAATTATCACATTGTTATCTGCTCGTTCTTGATGTAATTGATGTAGCACTTCTTTGATTGTAGTTCCTTTTGTTTCTAAGTAATCATTTAATTCTGCTAATAACTTATGTGATGATGTGTCTACTTCTTGAATTAAGTAAACGATATTTTCTAAAAAGACAGGTCTTTTTTCAATACCTATTAACTTATTTTTTTGAGTGTCTAATTTTTTATTTTCTAATGAAGATATTTTGCGACGCAATTTCTTTATTTCTAGAATATCATCCATCTTTAAAGATTCATCTTTATAAATAGACGTTACTTTTTCTACTAATTTAAATAAAATAATTGTTGATAATAAATTTAGCTCATAGTAAGTATATTCACTATGTTGATTTTTTAGTTTGTTTATAAAACTATTCATCTCTACTTTATAATTATTTTTTTCTAAGGCATCTTCAATAACGCTTAAAAGATGTTGATCATAATTAGAAATTTGTTCAACATTTTCACTTACTTTTAATGTCTTTTTTACGACTGCATCATTTAATAGTAAAACATGATAGTTATCGATTAACCATTCGTTATTAGCACCTACGTATGTTTTTTTCTTTGTTAAGGATACTAATCTTTTATAATAATTACTGATGGTTCTTTTGTTATTTTTATATTCTCTTATTAATTTATTCATCTTGTTTTACTCCTACCTCTCAAATTACTATTTTTATTTTAACAAAATTGTGTCTTTATGTCTATGTTTAGTTATAAAACATGAGAATTTTTAATATGTTTTGATAAGGGGTTTTTATGAATAAATTGTTTATTTCTATTTTAGTATTTATATTATTACTTGGAATCGTACTTTTTTTAATTAGATTTGGTAAACCAAGTGATACGATAAATGAGTTACTTTCTTTAAATAATATACATAAGGAGATTGATTATTTTAATATTAGTTATTTGAATCGTTATATCAATTACAAAAATAAATATCCGCATTTAAGTGATGTTGATGTTATTACGAGAGTTAATATTGGTCTTGATAAAGAGTTTTATAATGACACTGTAGAAACTAATTATAAGGATGATTATTCTATATTGGTTAACAAATATAACTATTTAGAGAGTGATTACATTCCAAATAATTTGATAGAAATCAATTCTAAATATTCTGTTGGTGGTATTGAAGTTGTGGATATAGTTAATAGTAGTTTTGAAAGGTTATGTGAGGATGCTTATGTAGATGGATATGTTATTAGAGCTGTTTCTGCTTATCGTAGTTATAATTATCAAGATAATTTATACCAAGGTTACGTGTTAAATGATGGCGTGGAGAAAGCGGATTTGTACTCTGCTAGAGCAGGTTATTCAGAACATCAAACTGGCTTAGCAATAGATGTTGATAATGATATTACTTCTTATACTAGATTTAGAGAATCTAAAGAGTTTGAGTGGATGATTGAAAATGCTTATAAATATGGTTTTATTTTAAGATATCCTTTAGGTAAAGAAATGATTACTGGTTATCAATTTGAAGCTTGGCATTATCGTTATGTAGGTGTTGAAATAGCAACTTATATATACAAACATAATATTACTTTTGATGAATATTACGTGCGTTTTATTCAATAAAAAAAGCACTTGTTATGTGCTTATACCTAGTAATGTATTATTAATTATTGTTTTTGCTTCTTCTAATGATGTGCTGTCTTCTAGAACTACTGGTACTGTTTTATACGGATAAGTATAGGTTAATTCATAAGAACCAGTACCATTGATTACATAATTAGTTGTAGTCCAATCACCTAGATCTGTTAACTGGGCTTTTACTAACTCTGAGATATCTTCATCTGATAAAGTTGTTTCCAATGAATATTTTAATGCTTCTAACAAGTTTCCATAGTTTACTAATATATCTGGTGATAACATTAATTCTACTAGACTATTAATGACTAATTGTTGATTTGCTGCTCTTGTTAAATCTCCACCCGGTAAATTCAATCTTTCTCTTGAAAATTCTAGAGCTTGAGCACTATCCATAATATTTATACCTTCATTGTAACAATATGTGTATGAACAAAAAGTATAATTACTATGTACTTCTATAGGCCCTATTGCATCTATTAAATTCACTAAGGTTGTAAAATTTATTTTTAAATAATGATCTATTTCTAAGTTCAAAAGATTTTCAACAGCACCTATAGACATATCTGTTCCATACATAGAAGCGTGTGTCAATTTATCTTTTGCCCCTCCTGTCTCAGGAAAAGTTACATAATAATCTCTTGGTATACTAACTAAAGATATTACTTTGGTATTTGGATTAACTGTTATGATCATATTAACATCACTATATGAGATAGTTTGAATATCTCCATAGTTGTCTAAACCTGTTAAATAAATAGTAAAGGCTTCCTTACTAGTATCGATATCATTTCCTTTATTAGTAGCTTGTATATATATTTCATATTCATATACTAAATGCAAATTATTTAATGAGTCAGGATCATTTATTTCCATTAAATTATATTGTGATTTTTCTATTAATAATGCTTCAGTTTCATTAGTTTTAACTGCATTGATTAACTCATAATTACTAGAATAATATTTTTCTGTATACTCTATTTTATTATGTAGTTCTTCTTTTGATTGATTACTACTATTTAAATTATTATTTATTAAAGAGATATTTTTATTTTCTAAATCGCTAATATTTTGATAAGTTGAGTTGTTATTTACATATACTTGATAAGTATATAAATCATAACTATCCCCTCCTAGACTGGCTAGAAAATTTATTGTCTCAGTAGCATTATAAATTAAACCTACATTGATAACTGTAATTAATATTAAACATATTAAAGATAATCCTCTTACTAATCTTTTAACATACCACGGTATTTTTTTTAATGTTGCTGTTGTAATGATGATACTTGCTAAGAGAAAAATAATAGTAATAATTATTATAAAATTTAATGGCAGTAGATTTACTTTGTTAACTGTATAAATCATAATAACATTAATAATCGCAAATATAATTATAAGAATAGCACGATATTTAAATTTAGTATTCATATTATTTCCCTTCCTTATTAAAGAATTCA
>CAYJHI010000035.1:0-10655 GCA_964370085.1 uncultured Muribaculaceae bacterium
TGACGAACCAAAAACTGTTGCTGACAAAGAAGAAAAGTTAGATGATCCTGTTAAAACAGAAGAATCTAAAGGAATAGATCAAAAAACTGGAACACCATTAGATGAAGCAATGGAAAAAATAAGACAAACTGTTGAAGAAAAAGTTGTGAGCAAACCGATTAGTACAAGTTCTACAAATAAAGATATTAAAGATATAATGGCTGAGAGAGAGCTTGTTAAGGTTCGTTCTAATGTTATTGAAAATCAAACTAATAATCTTAATCAAACAAATCAAGATCTTAAAGGTGAATTAGCAGCAGCGTATTTAAAAGCAAAAGAAGAAAAAGCAAAAGAAGATCAAGCTAGAATAGAAGCTGAAATAGAACAATTGAAATCTGCTAAAAATGAACTTGCAAGAAAAGAACAAGAAAATCATGAAATCAAAGAAGAAGTTGCAAAAACACAAGAAAATGTGAATGCTGTTGAAGCGATGCTTCAAAGTGGAGATTATGCTAAAGTACTTGAGTATATGGAACAAAATAATATCGTTCCTGGTACTAAACAAACTGAAGGTGTAATTCAACTGTCAGCAACCAATGATATGAATACAGGTTCAACAAAAAGATAACATGTCTAGACATGTTATTTTTCTTTTGTTATAATTAACTTATAATAGGAGGAGATAAAATGTATAGACACAAATTAAAAGGCGTATGTGCCAATGAAATCGTTTTTGATATTATCAATGATCGAGTGTACAATGTAAAGTACGATGGAGGATGCAGCGGTAACCTACAAGCCATTAGTAGATTAGTAGAAGGTCAAGAAGTAGACTATGTTATAAAAAAACTAAGAGGAATCGAATGTAATGGAAAAGGGACATCGTGTCCAGATCAACTTGCCAAAGTATTAGAAGAAATTAAACAAGAGAGTAGATAATGAAGTACTATAATCAAAAAGTAGAAGAAGTACTAGAAGAGTTAAATAGTAAAGAAATTGGTTTAAGTGAAAAAGAAGCATCAAAGAGATTAAAAGAACTAGGTAAAAATAAACTAGAAGAAGGTAAAAAACAGTCCAAATTAGTAAAATTTTTAAGTCAGTTTAATGATCTTCTGATCATAATCCTTATCTTTGCAGCCATCTTTTCTTTTGTGATTGCCATTATTGAAAAAGAGTCTTTTACCGATAGTATTATAATAATCGCTATCGTTATATTAAATGCCGTTCTAGGTTTTATTCAAGAAGCTAAATCAGATAAAGCAATCGAAGATTTAAAGAAAATGCAAGATAGTAAAGTTAAAGTTAAAAGAGATGATAAAGTTATCTTAATCAACAGTGAAGATGTTGTAATAGGGGATATATTAGTTTTAGAAGCAGGTAATGTTATATGTGCTGATGCTAGAATTATTTGGGAAGCTGCTCTTAAAGTAGAAGAAGCATCACTAACAGGTGAATCAATACCAGTAGAGAAGACAACTGATAAATTAAAGGATAATATACCACTGTCAGAACGATTTAACATGTTATATTCAGGTACTAGTATTGTTTATGGAAAATGTCTTGCCATTGTAACTGCGACAGGTATGAATACCGAATTTGGAATAATTGCCAGTAGTTTAAATGATCAAATAAAAGAACAAACTCCACTACAAAAAAGAATTAAAGGTATAAGTAAAGTTATATCAATAGTAATAGCTATCGTAATTGTTATTATGTTTATAATAGGGCTATTACAAGGAATGTCGCTAGGTCACATATTGATGTTATCAATCGCTCTAGCAGTAGCAGCTATACCAGAAGGATTACCTGCTATCATTACCATAACTCTTTCCTTAGGTATGAGTGCCCTTGCTAAGAGAAAAGCAATAGTACGTAAAATGTCTTCAGTTGAAACATTAGGTACTACTGAAGTAATCTGTTCTGATAAGACAGGTACTATTACTAAAAACAAAATGACTATCAGAGGATTATATTTCTCTAATAAACGATATAGTACAGAAAAACTACCAGAAGACAATCTTTTACTAGCTACAATGATACTTAATAATGACGTTGAAAAAAGTAAAAATAAATATTTAGGTGATCCAACAGAAATAGCCCTTTATACTTATGCTGAAAAGATAATGGATGTAGAAAAATTCCAAGATAATCATCCTCGTATTGATGAATTACCATTTGATTCAGAACGAAAGATGATGTCTACTATCAATAATTATTCAGATAAATTAACTCTTTTCACTAAAGGAAGTTTTGATTCTATTATAAAAAGATGTACTAAAATATATGAAGATGGAAAAGTTATTAAGTTAACTTCTATCAAAATAAAAGAATTAAAAGAAATAGAACAAGAAGAATCTTCAAAAGCTTATCGAGTTCTAGCGTTCGCTTATAAACCGTTAACTAAAAATTATCAAGTTGATAATAAATTAGAAGAAGAATTGATCTTTTTAGGATTTAATTACATGATTGATCCACCAAGAGATGATGTTAAAGAGTCTATCGCTCTATGCAAAAGTGCTAATATCAAGCCAATTATGATAACGGGAGATTCTCTAGCAACAGCTATTGCCATAGGAAAAGAAGTTGGTATCTTAGAAAATGAACATGAAGCGATCGAAGGAATTGAATTAGATAAATATTCAGAACAAGAGATGATTGAAGTAGTAAAAAGATATTCTGTGTATGCCAGAGTAAGTCCCCTTAATAAAGTCAGTATTGTCAAAGCATGGAAGAAAAATAATAAAATAGTAGCAATGACAGGAGATGGAGTTAATGATGCTCCTAGTATTAAAAGTGCTGATATAGGTATCGGTATGGGTATTACAGGAACAGAAGTGTCAAAAGGAGTAGCAGACATTATCTTAGTAGATGATAGCTTTTCTACTATCGTAAAAGCAGTAGAAGAGGGGAGAAGAATCTTTGATAACATAAGAAATGTTTTAGTCTATTTGTTATCTGCTAATATTGCTGAAGTATTAGTAATATTCATAGGTATGATTGCAGGTTTAGAAATACTATTACCAATTCAAATATTATATGTTAATCTAGTAACAGATTCAATTCCGGCTATTGCCCTAGCATTTGAAAAAGCAGAACAAGGTATTATGACAAGAGAAATAAGAAAGAAAGACTCATCGTTTTTCACACCTTTCTTAATTAGTAAAATAATTAGTGCCTCAGTTATAAAAGCAGCTTTAATCTTAATGATTTTCTTCTTAAGTAATAAAGTACACGGTATAGAAGTAGCAACTACACTAGCATTTCTATCTCTAATAATGCTAGAAATGATATTTGCCTATTCCAGTAGAGATTTAAAAAATTCTCTATTAAATAGAAATATTTTAAGTAATCCTGTTATGAATAAATGTATGATAGGAGTCATAATCTTACAATTAATAGTATTCTTTACTCCTATAAAAGGTATATTTAATATTGAAACACTAGATCCAATATTATATTTATATGTCATAGTAATGGTTATCTGTGCTTTTGTTGTAAACGAATTACTAAAAAAAATATTTGTAACATTCTTTAAAGATTGACAAGTCCACTTGTCTTTTTTTCTTCTAAATAGTAAAATGTATTAGATGAGGAGTAACTATGAAATTAAAAACAACACTATCTTTCTTTAAAAGATATTTTTATAATGAGAAAAAACTATTTATAACAGCTTTTGTCCTTACGTTTATAGGAGCAGTACTAGGAATATTCTATGGAATGTTTGTAGGAGTTGCCAGTGAATATGTTATTGAAGGTGCATTCACTTCCGCGATTATTACATTACTTATTTATGTTACAGTAGCGGTTATAGATACAATCTTTTTTGAAAGACTAGGAACACTAAAAATTAATGTTTTATGTAATAATTTAATGGAAAAAATAAGTTTTGATGTTTTCCGCAAAGTATCAAAGTTACCTGCTAAAGCTTTTGAAGACATGAGTAGTGGAGAACTGATAAATCGTATCAATACAGATGCCACTAGAATATCTGACACGCTAGGACAATTAATCAACACTGTCTTAGCACTTTTCACAAGTCTTGCAATCTTAATATTTATCTTCTTTAACTCATGGATTATAGGTCTAGAAATAATGTTTTATATGCTAATAATGTTTTTTATCTCAAGAAAATACTTACCTAAATTAAAAGAAGAACAAAAGAAAATAACTGAAAAAAATGATGAAGCAGTTGCCGAAATAAGTGAAACAATAAGAGGTATCAGAGAAGTAAAAGCTCTTGGAATAGGTCCTAAAATAGTAACAAGAATGAAACTTATTATAAAAAACATCTATGATCGTACTAGAAAACAAAGTACTCTAGAACAAAACTATAACGCTCTAACTTACACTCTTTCTACTATATTAGAAACAACTGTCTTCATAACAGCAGTATTATTAATATCTCAAGGGTCTCTATCATTTGGTTTCTTCATAACAATGACTTACTACGTATATCGTTTTAATTATTCAGTCCAAACAGTTATGAATATAACTAAATCTTATCAAAAGATGTTAGTATCAATCGACCGTATAAAAGAGATAACAGAAAATAAACTATATCAAGATGAACAATATGGAAAAATAGAAACTACTGATATAACAGGTAAAATAACCTATCAAGATGTTACTTTTAAGTATAGTAATGAAGACAAGAACGTATTCGAAGATTTAAACTTAGTTATTAACCCTAAAGAAATAACTGCCATTGTCGGAAAATCAGGTCAAGGTAAAACTAGTTTGTTTAATTTACTATTAAGATATTTTGATGTCGATAAAGGACAAATATTAATAGATGATATCAACATAAAAGATTTTACAGAAGATAGTTTTAGAAAAAATATATCAATCATTAGACAAGATCCCTTTCTTTTTAATAAAACAATTAGAGAAAATCTAGAAATGATTGATGACAAAATTACATTTGAAGAAATAACTAAAGCTTGTCAAACAGCTGAAATAGATGAATATATTAAAAGTCTCCCTAAAGGATACGACACTATTATCGGAGAAGGTGGAGTAAACTTATCGGGTGGACAAAAACAAAGGCTTGCTATTGCTAGAAGTCTTCTAAAGAAAAGTAAAATTATTTTATTTGATGAAGCTACTAGTGCTCTAGATAATGCTAATCAAGAAAAAATTAAACAAGCAATTAACAATCTTGCCAAAGATCATACAATTATTATAGTGGCACATCGACTTTCAACTATCGAAAATGCCGATGTTATACACCTAGTAGATAGTGGTAAAATAGTAATTAGTGATACTCACCAAAATCTTATGAAAAAGTCAGAGATATATCAAGATTTATATAACAAAGAAAGTTAAAAAAGTACTTTCTTTTTTTAATAAAGTATATTATAATACTGATACGAAAAGAGGGAAGTCATGATTAGCATCAGAAACATTGAACGATTAGAAACATTCAATAATAACAATACATATATTTTAATTGATTTTGATCGTACTTTAACAGATAACAAAAGTATAGGATCATGGAATATTATTTCAAACAGTGACTTTGTTAATAAAGAATTTGCAAATGAAATAGATAGTTTATATAAATACTATCGACCACTTGAAATTAATAATAAAATAAGTTATGAAGAAAAAAGAAAGATATTACCAGAATGGTGGCAAAAAAACATCGATTTAATTATTAAGCATGAAGTTAGCGAAGATATGATAACAAGTGCTGCCTTTGACGTTACTAAGATGAATTTTAGAGAAGGCGCTAAAGAGTTTTTAGAAAAAGCAGCTTTAGCGTATATCCCAGTTATAATAGTATCAGCAGGAATAGGTAATTTTATTGACCAGTTTCTTCAAATTGAAGGGTGTAACTATAAAAATATTTCTATTGTTTCAAATATGTTAGAATTTAAAAACGGAGTTGCAACAGGTATTAGAAATGAATTGATTCACACTTTCAACAAAAGAGATATTATTTTGCCAGAAGAAGTAAAAAGAAACGTTGTTAATCGTGGTAAAGCTCTAATCTATGGAGACACAATAGGAGATGCTAGAATGCTTCCAAGTAATAAACACACATTCAAAGTAGGTTTTTTAGAACAAGAAGAATACAAAAATAAAAGTGCCTATACTAAAGAATTTGATATAGTGGCAACAGATAACATGTCATATACTAAATTACATCAGAAAGTAAAACAGTTAAATAATATATATAGATAGAAACAAATAGGTTTCTTTTTTTTGTTTTAACATACACTTAAACAGGTGATAAAATGTTTACAAAAGAAATAGATTCAAGAATCAAATTAATATTAGTAGTGATGATCCTATTATTTATTTTAATAATAGGAAGAGTAGTATATATTCAAATGATTGATTATGAAAAATTAACTGAACTATCAGATGATTTATGGAGTAGAGAACTACCATTAGAGCCAGATAGAGGTTTAATATTAGATCGAAATGGCATTGTCCTAGCAGATAATATTACTACGACTAGTTTAGTTTTAATACCAAATCAAATTGAAGATAAAGAAGAAACAAGTAGACTTCTAAGTGAAATATTAAATATAACTAAGGAAGAAATGGACGAACATATTAATAAAGTAACATCTATAGAGAGGGTTCATCCAGAAGGAAGACAACTAGATTATGAAACGTCAGATAAAATAGCAAGTCTTAATTTACCAGGAGTTTACTTAGTAAAAGAATCAAAAAGATATTATCCATATGGAGAAGATCTTGCTCATGTCTTAGGGTACGTTGGAATTGATAATCAAGGATTATCAGGGCTAGAATTACAGTATGATGAGTACTTAACAGGAGAACAAGGTGCGATTAAATATTTCTCAGATGCTAAAGGAAATAGATTAGAATTATCAGAAGTTTATGTTCAACCACAATCAGGTATGAATATCCAATTAACAATAGACTATAATATCCAAATGGCTGTAGAAAGGGAAATGGATAATATTGTTGATATGTTTGCACCAGATATGGCCCTAGCAGTTGTAATAGATCCTAATAATGGAGAAATACTTGCTATGAGTTCAAGACCAACTTTTGATCCTAATGACTATCAAAACTATACAATGGAAGTTTTATCAAGAAATCTACCAATATGGGCATCATACGAACCAGGAAGCACCTTTAAAATTTTAACGACAGCCGCTGCAGTAGAAGAAGGTGTAGTAGATTTAGAAAATGATATGTTTTATGACAGTGGACATGTTATGGTTGAAGGAGCCAGAATCAACTGTTGGAAATCAGGTGGTCATGGTGAACAAACATTCTTACAAGTATTACAAAATTCATGTAACCCGGGATTTGTTGAATTAGGTAATCGTTTAGGAACAGAAACACTATTTTCATACTTAGATTTATTTGGAATAGGAGAAAAGACAGGAATTGACTTAAACGGAGAAGGAGAAGGGATTATTTTCCCAGTTGAAGAAGTAGGACCGGTTGAACTAGCAACAACAGCCTTTGGACAAGGAGTCAGTGTAACCCCCATTCAACAAGTAACCTCAGTTGCCTCAGTAGTAAATGGCGGAAATCTTTATGAACCATTTATTGTTAAGAACATCTTAGAACCAGAAACAAACACAATTATAAAAACATTCGATGAAGAACTAATAAGAACTACTATCAGCGAAGAAACATCAAACGTTATGAAATATGCCTTAGAGACAGTAGTAGCATTAGGAGGAGGAAAAGCAGCTTATATTGATGGATACCGTGTAGGAGGTAAAACAGGAACCGCTCAAAAAGTAGAAGATGGAAAGTATTTAGTTAATAACTACATAATGTCATTTGTAGGTATTGTTCCTTCTAATGAACCAGAAGCTATTCTCTATTTAGCAATAGACAATCCTAAAAACACGGCTATGTTATCAAGTTATACAACTACACCAATAGCAAGAAATATCTTAGTTGATATAATAGAAGCACTAGATATTGAAAAACAATCAAATCAAATCGAAAAAGATTATACATGGAGTGATAAAATTTATTATGAAGTTCCTGATGTAGAAGGATTAACTAAAGAAGAAGCAACCAAACTATTAGAAAATTTCACAGTAGAATACTCAGGTAATGGAGATACAGTCTTATCACAATCGCCTGCTCCAAACACTAGAATAGCAGCAACTTCAACAGTTAAATTAATGTTAAGCAATTAGTTGTAAATTAATGTCTAACTATGATAAAATAAACATATAAATAAATATCTATGGTATAATTTAATGATAGAAATGGGAGTGAACAAAATGTTATTATTAACTAAAGCTGTATTTGCGATAATGATAGGTTTTTTATCATCTGCAATATTAGGTTTAATACTAGTGCCATTATTAAAGAAAATTAAAGTAGGACAAAGAATTAGTTCTTTCGTAGGTCTAAACCATCGTAAAAAAGAAGGAACACCTACTATGGGAGGTTTAATCTTTATAATTCCTCCAGTACTAGCAACCATCTATCTACTAGTATCGGGTAGCATTTCTTATACAGATAATATATTTATCGTTTTAATGGTTTTTATTGGCTATGCTATTATTGGCTTTTTAGATGATTACTTAAGTATAAAAAAGAAAAATAACGAAGGATTAACTACTTATCAAAAACTATTTGGACAAGTGATTATTGCCTTAGCATTTTTCTATATATATATGCAATCAGGTGGAGAAACAGCATTTGTTGTTGGAACACTAGGTATTAATATTGAAATGGGCTGGCTATATGGAATCTTTATTCTCTTTATGTTAGTAGGTTCTTCTAACGCTGTTAATATAACAGACGGATTAGATGGCCTTTCAGGAGGATTATCAGCAATTGCTTTAGTAGCATTCTCGCTTATTTCCTTAATGGCAGGTTTTGAAGATATGGGAATCTTTTCAATGATCTTAGTAGGTTCACTTATCGGTTTCCTAGTTTATAATACGCATCCCGCTAAAATATTTATGGGAGACACAGGTTCACTTGCTCTAGGAGGAGTAATGGCTGCAATCGCTATACTTACTCACAGAGAATTAACACTAATAGTAGTAGCAGGTGTCTTTGTTATTGAAACACTAAGTGTTATCTTACAAGTATTTTGGGTTAAAGTATTTAAAAAGAAATTATTCTTAATGTCACCACTTCATCATCACTTTGAAAAACTAGGATGGCCTGAAACAGATATTGTTAAATTATTTTGGGTAGTAGGACTAATCTTAGCAATGGGTGGTATCTTATTCGGAGTATGGTTATAAAACTTCTTAATAGAAGTTTTTTTTATAGAAAGGATTAATATGCAGTATCTAATATATTATTTAATAACAATTAATTTAATAGGGCTTATCACAATGTACATCGATAAGAAAAAAGCCATTAAAAATAAATGGAGAATAAAAGAATCTATTCTATTTATAATTGCTCTAATAGGAGGATCTTTAGGATCAATTATAGGAATGAAAGTATTTAGACATAAAACAAAAAAAGCTAAATTCACTATAGGTATTCCTCTAATAATTATCGTTCAAATAATCATAATTAATTATATCTTTTAACATATACTTAAACAGGTGATTATATGTCTAAAGGTTTTGACAAAATATTATTTATAACAGTTATAGTACTCTCTATATTTGGCTTATTAATGATTTACTCATCATCTAGTATTTGGGCTGAATATAAATTTGATGATGCCTTTTATTATTTAAGAATGCAAAGTATATACTTAATTATAGGTATTATTTTAATGTATTTAATATCTAAAATAAATTATAAAATATTTTATCAAAAATCTAATTTACTTTTAATAGGCACGATTATATTATTAATACTAGTTTTGATACCAGGAATAGGAGTAGTTAGAAACGGCTCACAAAGTTGGTTTGGAATAGGTCCTTTTGGTATACAACCAAGTGAAGCGGCAAAGATTGCTATTATTATTTTTACTGCCAAGTATTTAGCCAATAATAATAAGTTTTTAAAAAGTTATAAAAAAGGAGTATTTCCTATTTTAGGCATACTTCTATTAACATTTGGATTAATTATGTTACAACCAGATTTAGGAACGGCAAGTATCATTGTAATGTCAGTAATTGCTCTTCTATTTATCGCAGGAGTCAATATGAAATTCTTTCTAGGTATAGGAATAATAGGAGTAGTAGGCTTAATAATTTTAATAATAATCGCTCCTTATCGAATGGATAGAATAACTTCATTTATAGATCCATGGAGTGATCCTCTAGGAACAGGTTTTCAAATAATCCAAAGCTTATATGCAATTGGACCAGGAGGACTCTTAGGAATGGGATTTCTATCATCAAGGCAAAAGCAGTTTTATTTACCAGAACCTCAAACAGATTTTATCTTTTCGATTATCAGTGAAGAGTTTGGAGTACTAGGAGTAATAATAGTATCAGTTCTATTCTGTATAATACTTTATAGAGGTATAAAAATAGCGATAAACGCCAAAAATAACTTCTCGAAGTATCTAGCTTTTGGTCTAATATTCCAAATAATATTTCAAACAGTTTTAAACTTAATGGTTGTTATAGGTATGATACCAGTAACAGGAGTAACACTTCCTTTCTTATCATATGGTGGGTCTAGTTTGTTGATTTCATTAGCAAGCATAGGAATAGTTTTAAATATAAGTAGAAAGTGATATAATAATTTGCTAAAGAGGTATTATTATGAATAGAAATGTAATTTCAATAATTGAT
>CAYJHI010000036.1:0-9392 GCA_964370085.1 uncultured Muribaculaceae bacterium
TTATTCCAGTTATTTTTTACTGATAAGTTTTTAATCTTAAGACTTGCTTGTTCTCCTGCATTAATAATTGTTTTCATCTTGCGATTATAAGCACTTTGACCAAAAATATACAATCCTGTTTCTGCTGTTATACCTACTGCTGTATTTATCATTGCTCCATATGCTACTTGTGATATTGGAGATCCTACTACTAGTGAATATACTCCTCCTGCTATAGTTCCTAATGTATAAAATGCGGCTGCAGCAATAGCCAACTTATTTATTTTTGAATTAGTTGAAAATTTTTCTGTTTGAATAGAATTGTTATTTTCATTTATTCTAGCCATAAGATTTTTATAATTTTCTTTTGTGATTTGAATTCTTTCGTGTTTTTTATCTTTACCTTTTCCAGTAGTAAAAACAACTTTCAATTTATCTTCTTTTCCTATTATTTTAATTTTTTCCATGTCTTATTATCCCCCTTTAAGTCTGCTAATTATATCATAATTACAAAAAAAAAGCAAGTTTTTCTTGCTTTTACCATACTGATATTGTAAATCTAGATGAGTGGTGAAGATCTGCTTGACCGGTAAATGTTGTATATGAGAAAACTCCATTTATTTCAGTTACAGTTGACCAAAGACTTCCTCCACGGTATAGCCATGAGTTTGCATAATACTCACCTTCTATAAATCTATCTTTGTAGAAACCTAATGTTTCTGTCAAAGCATCACCTTTTATTGATGATGTTGTGCTTACACCATAGTCATCTAATGGATAGAGGTTAATATATCTTCCTTCTGGAATACTTGTAAAGCCTGATTGTCCAGGGTCGTAAGTTCCGTCTGCTTTTAGAACAGTACCCATAACACGATCAAATGTCCCTCCAACCATATCGTAAACTCCATAAATATTACCTGTTGTGGATGCTCCCATTCCATAATATGTATCATATGTGTTTGTATAACAAGTAGCCGTAGTTCTTCCTGCTTGTGGACTGTTCCCACCAATACCTGTTATATATGTACTACAGTTATTAGGATATACTTCTTTATTTAATCCTGTATAATCTGGATTACCATACTTACCATATGCTGATTGTGATAAATAGGCAATTGCTCCCCACTCGGTATTTTTAATTAAGTGAGCGTCAACATTACCAACATATCCATAGTTTTCATAACCATTTTGGCCATTCATTAGAGATTGAACATTACTAAACGTATTGGCCATATTAATGTTGTTCATTGGCGTGACATTTGGTACTGAGTATAATAAATCGTTTTTCTTTGAAGCTTCAAATTTCGCTATCCAGAAACCATCTATTTCAATATTTTCTGGATTATCTCTAGTTGTAGGATCATCACATGAGTTTCCCCAACAGAATGCTGCCGGTGTATGGAAATTAGTTGGTGAATTACCCGTGTAACTTCCTGTTCCTAAATCAGTTACAGCAGTCGTTACAAACTTTATATCAAAAGCTCCTGGCGTTTCTTGTGATGGTGTATTAGCCCCTGCTATTTGATATCCATAAGTATCTCTTATAGTGTAAGAAAATCTAGGTATCCACACTAGGAAAGTAATAATATCTTCCATTGGAATAGCAGAACCATAGTCAGCATCAATATATTGATTTCTTTTAGAATTAACTACTGTTACAGCATTGGCCCATTGTTGATTATCATAATCAAACCATGTACCAGTAGCTGGATCAACTTTAACCCACTGTTTAGTCGGTTCATCATAGATAACTGGTATAACTCCATCCACTATAATTGGGTCTGTATTTTCGATATTAGTTAAAACAAAGTCACTAGCATCAACTACTACTGTATCACTTGTCTTATAAAAATATATTACAACGTTAGAATTAGGATCGACTGTGAATTCTACTTCATTAACAAATCCATTTATATCAGTTGAAGTTGCTACTGAAGGTAATATTTCACTTATTCTTACTTCATCTGAATTAAATTGTAGTGAAAATTTTTCAATTGTGTTTCCTAAATTTGTAACTACTACTTTTTCATAATCTGAATAAGAAGTGTGTTCTAACGTATAGTTTTGACTGTTAGGGCTTTCGTAATGTAGCATAAAATTACTACTTAAAGTTTTAGTATAAGGAGCAGTTGTATCAACTGTTACTTTTACTTCAACATCTGCTTGTGTTACAGTGGAATTCAATCCCATTATTTGAAAGAATAAATTAGAAGTACTTTTATCATTTACCCAGTCATAATTCTTTTCAAAACATTCTGTTTCGTTAAAAACACTTGTAACAACACCATCTCCTGTATTATTAGTACATACTCCACTGGCAGTTATTTCACTATCATAACTATTAGAGTTTAATCCATTCATGGAGCATGTTAGGCTACCATCATTTGGTGTAATCACTTCACACTTAGCGGTATATTCAATCGTAGATTCTGTGATATCATCATCTTCAAAATTCATCAAATCAAAGTATACTTTTCCACGGTCCCATGTGTTATCAATATATGTTTCTCCAGTAAGTTCACTACTTGTGAAGTAAAACCCATTACTTGATAAATAATAATTCCATATATTATTACCTATGTATCTAGCAAACGATACTCCTACTGTCATCAATAATCCAATTCCTATTAGCAATACTAGGATTAATGTTATTTTTTTCTTTTTTAATACATTTCTTTTCATTTAATCCCCCTATAGTTTTTGCCAACTATTTATTTCGACATCGATGTAATCAACTAAATCAGAATATATTGGATCTGTATATGCGGCAGGAAAGATAATATCTAATCGATAATTATCTAAATGTGCTTCAACATTAGTCATCTCATATACAGGACTAGTACAAACAATTAAGTTATCTGGATCTCTAGTTACTGTGCTATCACATGTAAGTATTAAAGTTTCAGTACCATCAGTTGAATAAAGTTGATATGTCAGTGGTATTAACAACTGAGTTTTAAGTGTTATTTCATATTCAAATACCACTTCATTAAGATTGGTATTTAAATTATTTGAAACACTGAATTCATGCTCTACTCTACTTCCTGGTATTAAGTTTAGCAAAGGAAGTTCAATTTTTGTTGTTTCCTCTGCTTCAAAAACAAATTTAGCAAAAGCAACGCTTTCTTCGCCAGTTCCTGTAGCTACATATCTTGAATAAGTAACTCCTACCGCTAGGACTGTTAAGCATGCTAATAATGAAATTACAATTAACTTCCCTTTCATAAACTCTCCTTATTTTACAACTATTTTTTTCTCTTTTGTTTCAATAATAGTACTTCCATTGTAGGCTTCAACCACTATTTTATATCCACCATTAGACATTTTACTATTATCAAATACTAAATTAAAGTTATTACTTGTGACATCATACTTGAAACCACTCCCTGTTAAAGGTTCTGTTAAATAACTATTTAAATCAATTAAACTATAAGTTTGATCAACTGGATCATTAGTAGTTTTTTGATAAAAACTTACCTTTATACTTGGATCATCAAAATTAGTAAATGTAGCATCAAAATTAAATAAGCTCATTTCTTCTTCTGTATCTATTAACTGCGACCCTATTATATTAACTTTAAAATCTTGGTCAGTTGAAACTCCTGTATCACTTACTGTAAGCGGAATAACAACTTTACTTGAACGTCCTGTTGAATAATCACCATACGAGAAGTAAGATGATACTTCAACTTTATAGTTTCCTAATGCTAACGGTGTTCCTGTTTTATAGGTATTGATATTGATAACTTTATCAATGGCCTGTAATCCTGTTTTTAAGTTAACAATGAATGTACCTTCTCGGTCTGCATAATATTCTACTCCATCAACTTCAACAATTAAATCTTTTATACTGCTATCAAATATTTGTCTGTCTCCACTATCTAAAAACTTAAGTGCTATAACAATATCTTGTCCTTCAACAGTACTATCGTGTACTGTTTCAGTACTGATGTTTGGAAATAATGCTGAAGTCTTAATATTAATAGGTGTTGAACTCTCTGTATTTTGTGCTATAGCTAGACTATTAGTAGTAGAGGAAATTAGTATACTAGCTTCTTGATTTTTATAAATATTAAATGGTTCTACTGTTGAAGATATTGTTCCTCTAACCATTGTTCCATCGCTTGCTAATCTTTGTAAATGAATAGATACATTGCTATAATCCATATTTACTTCAGCATCTCTAAAGTCAACAATAAGATCGAAATTTTCATTAATCATACTTCCATCTATATAATCAGACGGTGTATATAATTTGTTAGTACTTCCTACTTCACTAAATTTATTAAATGAATATTGGTCAGTAAAGGCATCCATACTTTGAATAACATATTCATATTTTTTTCCTGATATATTGTCTATCAAAGTTAATTTAGTATTTTTAGGTAAATTAACACTTGAAACAACATAGTGATCTGATGCTAAAACTGAAGTGTTATTTGATTGATATGTATAATTCAATCTAACTGATGATTCAGATGAGATATTAGTAGATGAACCTGTTGGTACTATACCATTTCGTCCTATTGTAAAGTTTTGAACACTGTATCCTTCGAAAACTAGTATATCAGTACTAAGTAGCATAATATTATTACTGTTATCAGTTATTCTTGCATAAACAATTTTTTCACCTTTTGGTTCAACATTTATACCTGTACTATATGGTTGCCACAAGACACTCTCTAATTCAGTCTCTGTCATTTGTTCATCGGCATTTGCTACATAATAACTTATATCTTTAACTCCTGAATTATCATCATTTGAATTAACTATAAGTGGTTGATTTTCTTGAACAACTATTTTTTTTGTATCTTCTTTGTATGTTGACCATACATTGTCAGAGAAAGTTATTTCGGCAGTTGGACTAGTTGCATCAATACTCAATAAACCTGTATTAATAATTCTTTCTTTATCATTGTAATCAATTAATTTAATATAAACGATATATTGTCCTTCTTCTGTGATATCCATAGGGCCATCGTAATTAGTCCATTCTACATTAGCAAGTTCATTTTTACTTAGTGCATCACTACTATGACTTATATAGTATTTAACGTCTTTAAGGTTATAAACAGGAGCATCATTAGTTATAATGACTGATATTTCTTCTTGGTAATATCCTGGTTCTGCTTGATTGTCATAAGTATTCCAAGAATTTCCTGTTACATTTATTTCTATTAGATTTAACTCATTTAAGTAATAAAGGCTTGGTACATCTTCAGTATTATGAATCCATACATTAGCTTCGTTCTCATTAAAATCTGTAAATCCTAGATTATTTAAGAAATCTGTTTTATAGAAGCTACTGCTTTTTGTATAGGTTGTTATACTAGAATGTAATTCATTTTTATTTAAGTAATTATAAGTGTTTTCTAGTGTTACGTTACTAGTGCTTAATGTTCCTACAAAGGGACTGTCGATGGTATTAAATGTATTTTTAATAGTTACATTACTTGTATCTTTAGCACTATTTAGAATACCTACTTTATTTATACCTGTTAATATACCACTATTATATGTGTTTACAAGTTCTAGTGTTGCATTCTCATTTACTTGATTAACTAATCCAATAGAGTTTGCACTTGTATTAATTGATCCTTGGTTATATGAATTGGTAATAGTTGTACTACCATTTATTTCATTAATCAAACCTACTCCATTAGCAGAATATAAATCCATTTTACTTACAACATTAGCAAGACTACTATTTGTACTATTAAGTGAAATACCTGCAGATACTGTGTCTATATAAGTTACCTCTACTTTTAAATTAGATAGTTTGATTGTACTAATTTTCTCATCTACTGGCGCACTTTCTGATATTGGCTCTTCTTCGTTTTCTTCTGTTGTTATTTCTTCTTTGATATGATCAATAGTAATACCATCAGTTAAATTAGTATCTAGATTTAATTCTAATTCACCTGGTAATAATTCTTCTTCTTTGATTTTTAAAATTATATTACCATTATCATCTATTAACTCATAAGTTCCTGTTAAAGTAGCACTGGTAATATTTTTATCTTTTAATGTTTCAATATTAAAATCAATTTTAAAATTATCATCTATTGGTTGATATTCAACATCTTGAATAGTTATTTCTTCAGTCTTAACACTTTTGTTGGCACTGATAGCAAATCCTGAAACATAGATATTGCTTAAAGTAGCACTATCTAAGTTAGTAGTTAACCCCGATACATTGTTATCTCCATATATTAAAGCGTGTTCGAAGAAAACATTCTCAATTGTACCTGAAACGTTGTTAAAAAGGGCAATGTTATCTTTATTTTCTTCTGTTACATACAATCCATATATAGAATAGAAATTACCATCTAAATTCCCTTTGAAATTATTGATAGAATAGAAATCATACATCGGTACATCTGCAGTGGTTGTAAAACTATTATCTGTATATAAATTATTAGTATATGGTTCTAAATAATATTTATTATTTTCGTAGTTATAAACAATCAAGTTTTCTTCTTTAGAAAAAATACCTTTATTCATTATTAAATCATTAGTTAATATAAAATTAGTATCTTGATAATCTGTCATTTCTAACATTCTTGAGAAGTAAGCTAACTCACTAGGAGTACTTATTTGATATGGGTCTTCTGTTGTTCCACTTCCTGCTTGATAAGAACTGGCAATATCCCCTTTCCATTCCATCATAGTATCGTTAAAAACACCATTAATCAATCTAGAAAAAGTTGGTGTAGCAAAGAAGGTAAATACTATTAAAATAAGGGATAATCCAGTAATTAAATATTTCTTAGGGATTTTTTTTATAAGTTCAAGCATAGCCTACTCTCCAATCTTAATAATATTGTAACATAAATCGACTTTTTTTTCACTTTATTTTTTTGTTGTTTTTTTTGTTTCTTTTAGTAACTTAACACTTTTTTACACAAAAAAAGCAACTTAGTTGCTTTTATTTTTATTAATAAAATTGTAAGAGTCTTTACACATATCTTCGATAGTTAATTCTGTTTTCCAACCAAGTTCTTTGAATGCTTTATCACATTTAGCATAGCACTGAGCAATATCTCCTGGTCTTCTATCAACTATTTTATAATTAACTTTAATATTATTAACTTTTTCAAAGGCTTCAACCATTTCTAAGACACTGTATCCTGAACCTGTTCCTAAGTTATAAATATTATATCCTTCTTTATCCTTAAGTAGTTTTTCAGCTGCTAGGACATGAGCCTTTGCTAAGTCTACTACATGAATATAATCTCTAACTCCTGTTCCGTCTTTAGTATCATAGTCATTTCCAAAGATACTTAAGCATTCTAATTCTTTATTGGCCACTTTAGCAATAAACGGCATTAGATTAGCAGGTATACCATTAGGATCTTCGCCAATAAGTCCACTTTTATGTGCTCCTACTGGGTTAAAATATCTTAAAACACATATATTATTAGTTGAATCAGAATGATATAAGTCTTCTAATATTTTCTCTACAAACAGTTTACTAGTTCCATATGGATTTGTAGTTCCTCCGATAGGTGTCTCTTCTGTTATAGGCATTACTTTAGCATCTCCATAAACAGTTGCAGAACTACTGAATATTAGTGATTTAACATTTACTTCTTTCATAATTGTCAGAAGGTTAAGTATAGTAGAGACGTTATTAATATAATATTCTACTGGTTTTTTAACACTGTCTCCTACTGCTTTATATGCTGCAAAATCAATAACAACATCTATTTTATTTTCAGTAAAGATTTTTCTTAGTAAATCTTTATCAATCATGTCCCCTTCATAGAATTTTATTTCTTTCCCACTGATTTCTTTAATTTTGTCTAAAACACTTGATTTACTATTACTATAATTATCTAAACCAACTACTTCGTGTCCTTTTTCTAATAATTCAACGCATGTGTGTGAACCAATGTATCCTGTACATCCTGTTAAAAATACTCTCATTTATTTCTCCTTCATCAATTAAAATATTTTGTAATAACATCATAGTCATTATAAGGTAAATACTCATTTCCTACAGCCATAAAGTTGTCTCGACCTTTACCTGTTACTAAGACAATATCATCTTTTTGGGCCATTGAAAAGGCTTTTTTAATAGCAGATTCTCTATTTATTATTCTTTCATAATTAGTATTACTACTAGAAGATATCATCTCGTCAATTATTTTATCTACATTTTCATGTCTTGGATCATCCATCGTAAATATAACATAATCAGATTTATCTAAGACAATTTTCCCCATCTCTGATCTTTTTTCTTCTTCTCTACCACCAGCACTTCCTGTTACGGTTATGATACGAGCTTTTTTAATAGTTAATAATACATCTAAAATCTTTTCTAAAGCATCCGGTGTATGAGCATAATCAAGAACTATTTGATAATCTTGATTAAAATCCATATATTCCATTCTTCCTGGAATCTGAGGTAGCCTTTCTATTTTAGTAAGAAGATCATCTATCTTATATCCTAATGTCACTAAAGTTGTTAAGGCTGCAATTATATTATAAGCGTTAAACTTACCTAAATACGGGGTTTTAAATTCATACTCTTGGTGTTCATAACGAATTTTTATAATATCTTTATGACAATCTTTTAATTCGATGGTATCAGTATTTTGTTCTCCATATGTTTTTAAGTTACTATTCATTTTACTAAATCGCTCAAAATATTGGTCCTTACTGTTTAAAATAGACAGTTTGGATTGTTTGACTAGTTGTTCTTTACAAGATATATAATTTTCTAGTGTCTTATGAATATTCAAGTGATCTTGAGTAATGTTTGTTACAATTCCACATATAAAATTTATTCCTTCTAAACGATTACGAAAGAATGCTTCTGAGGATGTTTCCATTACTAAATACTCTACTTTTGCTGTTACAAACTCATTGAAGTACATATAAAGTCGATCTGCATCTGGTGTAGTGTTAATAATTGTTTTATCAAACTTAGAACATTTAATTCCATTGGTACCCATGTATCCACATTTATCTGGTCCAATTAAATTGTAGATTATTTCGGCTGTTGTTGTTTTACCATTAGTTCCCGTTATACCTATTATTTTTAATTTATCTTGAGGATTATCGTAAAACCTTTTGGCAAGTAGTGGTAATTCTTTATTAGTGTCTTCTACTTTAATAACAGGAACTGACTTATCACTTATATCTTTACTTACGACAATGGCAACGGCACCATTGTTAATAGCATCATCAATAAAATCATGACGATCTGCTGATACACCCATAGTACAGACAAAAATATCTCCTTCTTCTACTTCTTTGGAATTTATTTTTATTGATTTGACTTCTATATCACTATCGATATTATAAAGTTCTCTTAGTTTTCTCATTTTCATCACCTATATTTATTATAGACTAAAATATTATATATTGGTAGTCTTATTCTATTATAAACAAAAAAAGAATAATTG
>CAYJHI010000037.1:0-9360 GCA_964370085.1 uncultured Muribaculaceae bacterium
ATTGGTTCTACCCCTCTTGGAGAAGCATCAATTCTTTCCATTCCTTGTGGTGCTGGTCTTTGATTTTTGTTATCATCAAATATATTAACCGTTCTATTATCTAAACTTTTATCAGTATAAAACTTTTGGCGTATCATCTCTAGAAATTTCATCTTTTGTTCTCCCTTATTATTATTTTTATTCTTCTTTTCTAAATTAATATTTGCTATCATTAGGGTGGCTGCTAAGGCAATTAGGACAATTGGATTAAATATTGTGCTTCGCAGTATTCCAAAGCCAGGAAGAACGGTTACAGTTTTACCTATAACATCTTCACTGCTAACCATTGCTTGATCAGGGGCGTCATTAGCATCTCCTTTAGTGACATAAGTTCCGTTATACGCCTGTATAATACGATGGGTTATAATTGCTCCGTCTTGTGGAAACGATATGATATCTCCTGTTTCAACTTCTTTTCCGAGCTGGACAATTATAATATCTCCTGCTTTAAATTCATCTTTCATACTATCAGATTGTACTTCAAACATAGTATAACCAAAAAAATCCGCATATGGTTTACCCATTAATGTGGTTTGTATTCCGATATATAATGAGCATACAAATACTATTCCCAATAGAATTAGGATACCATTCAGAACAATATGAATGCATTTATCAAGTCTAAAGTTTTTTGCCATTTTATACCCTTTCTATTCTACCAAATTTTACCCTATTTAAATATTACCATATTCGACAGATTTTGACAACAAAAAAATAACCATTGTTTTGGTTATTTTTGTAAACTGATTAATAACGATAATTAGGAGCGATTACTTCTTCTTCTCCATACTTAATTTCAATAATAAGTGTGTATAATTGATATACAAACACTAAGAAACATGGTACTACTACTAAGAACAGGAATCCCCATTGAGAAAGGATAAATCCTAAGAAATTACCTACAACCGGTATTACATATGAACTTTCTCCTACAATAAATTTAGAAGCAAATGTAGCGCCATTTTCTAAAGCAACTAAGTCTTCTTCTGGAAGAACTTCTCCTACTTTACCAATTTCAATTGTAACAGTATCATCTTTAGCAACTCTATATACAAATATTTCATCCCCTACTGCTATATCTGTTACTCTTCTTTCGTTTACTACTACTAAATCACCTTCTTTATATGATTCATTAGCAATATTATCATTTATTAGAATATAAGACGAGTCACTTATTTGTGTTACTCCAAATTCATTTTGATTTAACAGCATAACTGTCATAATAATAGCAAATGAGAAAAAGATGATTGCTATTATCCATATAAATATTTTCTTTATTATTTTCATATTTTATCTCCTATCTTAATATTATCATAATTTCGACATAAATTGCAACGATATTATGTACTACATCCTACTGCATTTTCAATGTAGAATGTTTTAATGTCAATTTTTTCTTCTTCTGTTAATGGAAAAAAGTCGATTTCTACTGTATTATATGGTTCCACTGTAATTATCAACGAATTTATTTTTCCATTATTATTTGTAAAGTACTTGACAACACCTTTGTTTTTTTCATCTACAGACAGCAAATTATCTGGAAATAAAACACTGATACAATTGCTCACATCTGTCGGATTAGCAATTACTAATGTATCGTTTTTTTCTTTTTCTATGTAGCTAGCTTCAAATGTTATTTCTGGTTTTTCTGTATAAGTTAAAACGAATTCATTACTTAGGGTTTTGACTTCTGGTGAAACACTTGTTACTGTAACATTAACTTTGATTTCTTCTATGTTAATGTTGTCTTCATTAGATTTTAGTTCAAAGAAAATTTCAGTCGTTGCCTCTTGTTGTTGCCACTTATAACCTTGGTTTTGACATTCAGTTTTTGTTAAATAAGTTACATCTATTTCTTCATTATAACAAACACCTACTGTATTTAAAGTTCCTTTTATACTATTTGTATTAGTTCCGTTTAAACGACATTCTATATCACTAGTATTCAAAACATTACAAGTGGCTTTATATTCAATATCTTCATCTGTTATTTTCTCTCCTAAGTTATTACTTAATTCGATATATACTTTTTCATGATACCAGTTTTGAACATTTTTTTCACTTAACGTTTCACTTTCGAAATAAAATCCCTTACTATCAAAATAGATTGATGTTATTATATTTTGAATAACTGTAAAGTAGATAATTATTATTATTAATATACTCGAAAAAACAACGATTTTCTTTTTATTTTGTTTTATATAATTCATTATCCCTCCCAACTATTTATGCTAATATCAATAAAATCTATTACCTCTAAATATTCTGGTGTGTTATAGATTGAATCAAGACTAATTTTCACTTTATACTTACTAGCATCATTTATATATTTTAATTCATTAGTTTGACATACTATTTCATTATTAGAATTTCTTTTAAAATTTTCATCACATATATATATTAGTGTTTCACTTTCTTTTTCATCAACTTTATATAATGATATATTGGTTGGTAGAAAGTGATACGTCTTAATAATTATTTCATAATATATATTATCTTTGGTTGTTTCTACTGTAAAATCATATTCATTTTGACTACCTGGAGTAATTGTATCCATAGGTACGATAATTGTTTCTAAATTTTCACTTTGATATTTTAATGTTGCAAATAATTCCTGTTCTTCTTGTTCTTTATTAAAGAATAAAAAGTATGTTGCTATCATCATAGTTAAGATGATAATAAGTAATATTATTTTTTTCATATTATCACCTTACTATAAAATATTTTTCAACAGTTGAAACTTTTTGACCATTGTTATATAGATCAAATACTAGTTTATAACTTGTGTGTTCTAATTGATTAGTTAATATATTAAGTGACGTTTCTTTACTATTTAAGTAATAATTATCTTCACTGTGACTATTTAGTTTTTCATGGGTGTAATTAGCTAGATCTAGCAGTTCGTATTCTTGGTTGTACGCACTTAATGAACTCTTTTTATACAACGATACTACTACTCTATTATCCTGATTGTCACTATAATTAATAACTAAATCAATTTTGGCTTTATCACTAGCTTTATAAATTGTACTGTTCACTAAACTGTGCTCTACATTTAATGTTTCGTTATTTAAAGTTGGTTGATTTACAATTAAAGGTATTACTAACCCAGATGGATCCAATTCATTATAGTGATAACCATCAGCGGCAAGATATCCATTTATTTTCAAATAATATTCACCATCTGGTAAATTACTACTATGATTATTAGTCGTGATTCTAAAAATACCTGAGGTAGCAAGATTAGTATTTAAATTTATTCTCGCAATGTTATCATCATCAAAACTAATGGTATGTTCGTTATACCCTATTTCAATGTTTCTTAGATATTCACTTGAAATAATGTTGTTATTTTTGTCTACTACTCTAACTGATAAACCTAAGTATTTGTTTTGAGCATGAGAATCTAATACTATACTTGTATCACTGTAATTATATTTAATACTTGTATTTAAATTCAAGTTAGTACTTCCATTACTATTTAAATAAATAGAATTAATTGTCTCTTGTGGTGTAATTATAATTGATGCATCTTTATTTGGATAGACATCTACTGACTTAACTGTGCGATTTAGAGTGTTAATTACTTTACTAGAATTTTTATCAATCAACTCAAGTTTGAATTCTATATTTTCATATGCTCTTTCGATATTAGTATCTTCAAATTCAATTATAAATGTAAAGTCTTCTTGTACTAAGTTATCTTGATAATAACTTTGTTCTTGGTAGTTTCCTACTGTACCTTCTAATCCTATTTTAGCAAATAAAGTTAATGGATAATGTGCTTGTCTTTGACAATCGCTACTATTGGTTAGACAACTGTTCTCAAAATCATATAAATCTTGATAAGTTGGTACAACATACTGATAAACTTCATTAGTTATTTCATCTATCATAGTTATTTTAGTATTTTTAGGTAGAAGCATATTTGTTGTAAGATTATGTGTTTGATTACTAATATCGTTAATTGCAGATGTATATTTAAAATTAACGGTTATACTTGATCTAGATGAAATAGCAACATTAGAAGTGATTTCCTCTGCTAATCCATCTCCTAAATAAAGAGTTTGTTGATATCCATCATAGATTATTCTATCACTATTTAAGTATGTATCTATTCCATTACTATCAATGATTTTGACATAAGCAATGTATGTACCTTCTTTATAAATACTAATATTATTTTCATATGCTTGCCATGTATCATTACTCAAATTTTTTAATGTTTCTTTATTAAGCAGTTGATCACTTAAATAATAACTTATGCTTTGAATAGTAACATCGCTTGATATTTGTTCTATGGTTAAATAATTGTTACTAGATATGTAAATGTTTTCTATTTCATCTGTAAGTTGGCGATAAGTGTTACCATTATGTTTCATAACAACAGGAGGATATTCGATATTGAAATCGATTATATCACTGTTTATGTAAGAAACTTTATTATTTTGATCAATAATTTTGACATATATAATATAATTTTCGTTACCTTCTAATGTTACTAAATCTTGATAGTTTGTCCAATCTTTGATTTTGTTTAATTCATTTTTTGTAAGAACTTCTATGTCTGCACTTATATAATATTGTTTACTTTTGTTAGAAACATATTCATCACTATCTTCAATCTTAAAGGTAATTGCTTCATTATAAACAATAGTGTTTACCTCTGTGGAGTAATTATTCCAGTTATTATTTTTGATAAACAATATTGCTTTGGCTTCTTTAATATCATCTAAGTATAATATAGGTAATGAGTCTGTTTCAAAAATCCAAGCGTTATGTTCATTGTCTTCTAAATTATCTAAACTTTGAAATTCTTGAAATAATAATTCTTCTTCTAAATAAGTTTTATCATACAAATTTTCTTTTTCTATATTTAGAAAATGACCATCATATTCTCCTGTTTCTACTGCTTTAGTATCATTGACAACTAGTGTATTATATACCTCAACAGTTGTATCTTTTATAGTGTGAATTGCTGGTTGATTTTCAATATAATTAAAACTATTATTTATAACAACTTCTCTAGTATTGTTATTAATATATCCAATTAAACCTGCTTCTAGTTCTGAAGTTAAATCACCTTGATTGTAGCTTTGATATACCCTTACTTCACTATCATTGTTTTCGATGATACCAATAAGTCCTGATGCTAGTACATCACTTTTAATTTCAGCATCATTATATGATTTAGAAATAGTAGCTTTTCCTGTTAAGGTTCCAACTATTCCTCCACTTACTTTGGCATTATATAAATTAACTCTGCTAATTGCATTAGTAATATCAGTGGCATTATTAACTGCATTTATACCCGATGAAATACTGTACTCATATACTATTTCATATTTTAAGTTATTTAACACTACTTGGGTATAACCAGATGAATTTACTGCTACTGTTATATTATCTTTAGCAGTTATATCAATCGAGAAATCGTTTGTTGCTACTATTTGTCCATCTATAATGACAGAGGTATTTGGATTATCAGACATTATTTGATAATTTCCAGTAAGCTTTGCAGATACTACTTTAATCCCATAGTCAGGTAATTCATTAGGTAATTTTAGAGTAACATCTTTGTTGTTATCCACTGTTGTCGTAACATATTTTTTAGTGCTTGTTACAGTTGTATTTTCACTTCTAGTTACAACATTACCACTTACTAAGACATTTTCAATTGTTGTAAATTCTGAACTCGCAACTAGAGGTGAACTAACTGTTCCTCCATTTATCATAGCATTTTCTAAATACAAATTAGATAACTCTCCTCTTAGTGTTGTAAATAGTGCTAATTCATTAACTTTGTTAGTTTCATCTGATAAATATAATCCATAAATTCGATGACCATCTCCATCAAAATTACCATTAAAACCATCTATTGAATAAAATTCATTTACTTGACCACTTTCTTTACTATCAAAATCTTTTGTTAAATAATACTTATTGCTACTAGGATCAACATAGTAAGTTATATCATCAATTGTATATCTAATTCCAAGTGATTCATTATAAGTAAATAACCCTTTATTTAAAACAATGTCATTGCTTAGTTTAAAATAAGTATCACTGTAATCAACTGATTGTTCTTGTTGATAAAAATATGCTAGTTCATTCCCATTAGCAATGATATAAGGATCTTCTTTGCTTCCTGTACCTGAACGATAGCTATTAGCAATTGTACCATCCCATATTGCTGATTCTAATAGAGTTGATCTGTTTTGTATTCTTGCTAATGTTGGAAATGCTATTATCATAATAATGGCAATGATTAAAAGACTACATATAACTGTAATCTTTTTAGTTATGTTTAGATTGTTAAATATTTCAGCAAATCTTTTCATACTTATTACCCTTATCTTATTCTATATGAATTATATCATATTTTATCTCTATCTTTCAACTAAAAAAAACTTCCTAAGAAGTTTTTAAAAGTTCATCTACTTTAGTCATAAAGTGAATTTTTTCCGGAGTAATATTACTCTCTTTAATTACTTTAAGACGTAGTATTAGATCAATTTTTTCTAAAATAACATTCAAATTATCTGGATTTAAATCGCTTTCCATAATATTAATATTGTTCAATCGATATTTGTTAACAATTATTTTAGCGATTTCATTATCACCAAATACTGATGCTCCAGTAACTATCATGTGATTTGGATTTGAAACAAATTCATCGAATTCAAGGCATTTTTCTTCTACTTCCTTATAAGTACTGTAGTTAAAAGATGTCTTGATATCCTTTCTTTTTTGTAAGTCAAAACTGTAATATAAGTTAAATACTTCTTGCACAGTCATATTCGGTGATAAGACTGCCAAGATACGTGCTTTAAATGTCTCATAATCATGAGCTTTATACATCTTTCTTAACTCATTAGCAATTTGGACTGAGTCGAATTTGCATCTATTTATTTCTTCAGGAGATGGACTCTTAGAGAAAAATCCCTTTGGTCCAAGTATACGTTTACTAATTTTATCTAACTTATCTTCCTCATTAGCAATGTCTCCATCTATTACTCTTAGGACATTGTTTTTTGGATCATAAGGTTCTTTTAATAATTTTTCATATTCCTTTTTGAAATGTTCTACTAATGGTAAAAAATGACAATAGTTTTGATACTCTAGTATATTCTCTTTTAATTTCATAATATTAGAATAGAAAACATTTAATGATTCAGGATCATTTTGATTGACATTTGACATTAGATTACCAAGTGTAGTTTCCTTATATCTACTATCTTCTTTGTACTGAGCAATATCAAATTCATTATTTCTAGCTTTAGAAACAATATCTTTAATATCTTCTTCAGTAACAATTGGCTTAGCATCATATAATTCTCTTAACTTAGCAATACACATTTCAAAACTACTAATTCCATATTTAATTGCAACTTCATTTTGTAGTCCCATTAAATATGCCATAAATTTCTTTTCGTGTTTTTTTATTAACTGACGAAAATTAAGTTCTATATGTTCGATGAATTCTGGGTTCGCCCAATATATTTCTTCAAATTTTTTTGCAACGTGAGTATAACTATTTCCACCACGTAATCTTACATCTAAAAATGAACTCATATAATCATAGACATAATTAGTGTAAATAAAATCTGCCGGACTTAGTGTTACTCCTATTGCTTGAAATTTATCAACGAATTTATTGATGATATCATTTAACTCATTGAAATTAAAATCTGAATAGTTATTTAATTGGTATAATAAAGTATCAAGTTCTAGTTTTTCAACAAAAGTATTAGATGGATTTAGAAGAAAACGAACGCGTTCTAACGAAGTAATATCAGCATTATCTACAACTTCTTTAACTTCCGGCTTCCCAACATCGAACGAATCCCTTTTCGCAGTAAGATACTTTCTTAGATTATCTTCATAAGCAGTATAATTAGCTAGAGCAAACTCTACCTTTTCGTTATACTTTCTTATTTGCGGTTTTGTTTTTGTTGGTAAACTTTTAATTACTGATGTCTTAGTTTCGATATCTTCTTCAATAAAATTTAAAAAATTATTATTCATTATCTTCTTTCTCTTTCTCTTCTATTATACTATCGCTTAAAAACTGCTTGAACTTCTTTACTTCTTCATATACTTTTATCAATTCGTCCAATGACAACATTGATAAATCAAAATCCACCTTGTTATCTTCTTTTTGCATATAACCACCTACTTTATACTTTTTATTTATTTAATTAAATTCATCGTATCCTTTAGTATCTTTCTCAAACTCAATACCTAAAGAAACTTCTGCTCCTTTAGAGAATGTTTCAAGACTATCAATATCTTGTCCTTCAATCCACACATACACTCTAAATTTAGAAATACCATCTGGTATTTGATAAATCGGAGTATATAGATCGTTACTGAAGATTGTCTCTTGCAGTTCGAAGTAATCAGGGTCAATCAATGCTGATCCTGAGACAGAATTATTTACAATAATATCTGTTCCTTCATTGACCATTGCGTATGTTGGAAATGTTTCTCCATCTTGAAGGTTGATACCATATTTTTTTGCTCTCTCAATTGACAAATCAGTGTGTTGAGTCTCATTAGGTTCAAAAATAACTTGTGTACAATTAAATTCACAAATCATGTTTTGTATTTGATCAACACTTGCCTCATGAGGTACAGAGTTAATCATAACAACACCTACTCTGAATGAGTTGATAAGTCCTTGCATTTCTTCATCTATTACATCTTCAACTAAGATATCCGCTGCCGTTAAATATAAATTATCCGGAATTGGTGATCCTGTTGTATTTTGCATAAATAGGTCAAAGGCAATATATGGTGCCATTTGATTTTGAATCTCTTCTTCTGAAAGATGAGTATCAATATATCCAATTGTTCTATTACGATTTTTATAGTATACCCCACCTGTATAATAAATATCAAATTTATCATAATTGTTGTTACTTAAACCATTAGTAGATACTGGTCTTAAACCTTGATTAGCCCAATGACTAGTATGATTTGGATATGTAAGTGCTAACTCATCGAAAAGAGTTTCCTCTGATATTTCAACATTTGTATCAAATGTAATTCCATCTAAGGAAATATATAATCCACCTGTTTTGGCTACAACCATGTCAAAGTTTGTAACTTTAACATTTAGGTTAGTTGAAAACCATGCATATGTCGAAACGATTAAAAGAATAGATAATAAAAATAGTGATATTATCGTTAAGCGAAATTGATTTTTGGTCATTTTTTTTCGTTTATTTGTTTTTTTATTATTATTCATTTCTACTCCTTAATAATGAATAAAGAGTAATGTTACTTACTCTTCATTCACAATAGTTACAATGAAGT